>DATADT010000035.1:0-4352 GCA_036258355.1 Burkholderiales bacterium | reverse complement strand
CGGTCAGCGACGCAGGGCGCGGGTTTGTAGTGACCTATTTACGTCTGTCGCTGAACTGGCTCTTGTCCCGGAGGGTTGTGCGACCGCACAATTCCGGATAGGTCACCGGGAGACGGGATTGAGAGACCTGACGACCGAGGTGCTGCCCCAGGCGCTGCTAGACAAGATCGCCGCGGTGGCCACCGTGCGCACCTTTCCGAGGCGCGCCATCATCGTCACGGAGGGCGACGAGACCGACTCGCTCTACGTGGTGCTGTCCGGCAAGGCGCGGGTCTATGTGGCGGACGACAAGGGGCGCGAGGTGCAGTTGAACCAGCTCGGCCACGGCGAGTACTTCGGCGAGGTGACCCTCGACGGCGGCCCGCGCTCGGCCTCGGTGATCGCGATCGAGGACACCCGTTGCGCGATCGTGAAGCGCGGCGAGCTCACGCCTTTCCTCGAGCAGCACCCCGAGCTCGCGCTGCACATCGTGCGCAAGCTGGCGCACCGCGTGCGCGAGCTTACGGAGAACGTGCGCAGCCTCGCGCTCATGGACGTTTACGGGCGCGTCGCGCGGCTGCTCCTCGAGCTCGCCGAGGAGAAAAACGGCAAGCTCGTGATCGGCGAGGCGCTGACGCACCGGGACATCGCCGCGCGCGTGGGCGCATCGCGCGAGATGATCAGCCGCATCTTCTCCGATCTCTCCGAGGGCGGCTACGTGCGCAAAGAAGACGGCCACCTCGTGATCGCACGCAAGCCGCCGCCGCGCTGGTAATTCTTCACAGAGTTTTCGCGCCGCGCATCATTGAGCGCGCCGCTTGCGCGAGCGTAGTGTGAGGGCATGACCACCGATGTTGCCGACTTCCTTGTCTGGATCATACGCGCGGCGCTGTTCGCGGGGGTCGTCTGGGGCGGCTGGCTCTGCATCGGGCAGCTCTTCCTCCCCGAGAGGTCGGAGAAGATGTTCGAGCACTTCGCCACCTTCGCGGTGCTCGTACTTCTTCTGACCACGCTCGGCGGCGCGATCCACGCGGCTTGACGAAAAGGGGTCCTGACCCGGTCAGACCCCTTTTCCGGTTCCTAGTCGCGCATGCGACGCAGCTTGAAGGCGGGGACGAGCTGCAGGAAGCCGCGCAGCGTGAGCGCGCCGATGAATTCGGTGTCGGCGATTTCGACAATATCCTGCTCGGTCTGAAGATCGAGGATGATCTCGCCGGCGTGCGCCGCGCCGCAGAGGCGTGCGGCGAGGTTGGGCACGTTGCCGATGGCGGCGTATTGCCAGCGCTGCTCGAAGCCGATCACGCCGAGCGTGGTGTCGCCCTGCGCGATGCCGATGCCGAGGCCGACCTCGTGGCCGAGCTTCGCCCAGGCCTCGGCGATGGGGTTGAACGCGCGCTGCAGAGCGAGCGCCATGCGGATCGCGCGCTCGGCGGGCTTGTCGACCTCGATGGGGTCGTTGAAGATGATCATCACGCCGTCGCCGGCGAAGTGCTCGAGCGTGCCGCCGAACTCGTCGACCGTGCGCCCCAGCGTGGCGTGGTAGGCGCGCAGGAGCTCGAGCACCTCGTCCGGATCGGCGCGGTCGGTGAACGAGGTAAAGCCGCGCAGATCCAGAAACACCGCCGTAATCTCGCGCCTGTGCGGCTCGAGCAGCTCCTCGCCGCCGGCGACGATCGCCTCGGCCACCGCGCGCGAGAAAAAGCGCTTCATGCGCGACAGGCGCTCGAGCTGCGCCACCTGCTCGCGCACGCGCTGCTCGAGTTTCGTGTTGAGCTCCTTGATCTCGTCCTGCAGCGCCTTCACCTGCAGCAGCCGCTTTACGCGCGCGAAGAGCTCGGCCCAGTTGACCGGCTTCGCGAGAAAGTCGTCGGCGCCCGCCTCGACGCCCTTG
Source organism: Burkholderiales bacterium (assembly GCA_036258355.1). GTDB lineage: Bacteria > Pseudomonadota > Gammaproteobacteria > Burkholderiales > SG8-39 > SCGC-AG-212-J23. Next base: position 2,482 of record DATADT010000035.1, on the reverse strand, counting down.
ATGCGCTCGCACTGCTCGGCCCCGGTGACCAGGATCACCGGCAGCAGCGCGGTTGCGGCGTTCGCACGCAGCCGACGGCAGAGCTCGTAGCCGTCCAGGCCCGGCATCACGATGTCCGCGATCACGAGGTCGGTTCCCTTCTCGCGGACGACCTGCAGCGCCTCCTGGCCGCCGAGGGCGCAATCGACCTCGTAGCCGAGGTTGCGGAGCAGCCCCGACACCATCTCCGCGGTGGTGCGCTGGTCGTCGACGACCAGGATGCGCGCGGCCGTCGGCTGCATAGCCTAGGCCGCCGGAGGTGAAAACATAATGACGCCGCGCGCGTTCTTCCCGGCCTGCAGGTCGGCGAAGGCCCGCGGCGCCTCGTCGATCGAATAGCGCTGCGTGATCAGCTCTTCGAGCTTGAGCCGCCCGGCCATGTAGAGTGCGAGCATGCGCGGGAAATCGACGCGCGGCACGCACGAGCCGAAGTAGCTCCCGGTCAGCGTCTTTTCCTCGAAGGGCAGCGTCATCGTGCGCACCGACGTGGAGTCGCTCGGGTTCGCCACCCCGACGACGACCGCCAGTCCGCCGCGGCGGATCGCGCGATAGGCCGCGGCCGCGAGCTCGCCCGAGCCGACGCATTCAAACGCGTAATCGGGACCGCCGTGGGTGAGTTTTTTGAGAGGTTTCACTACATCGTCACCAGAAAGAATCGTATCCGTGGCGCCGAACTTCTTCGCCATGTCGAGCTTGGCCTGCCGCGTGTCGATGGCGATGATGCGCTCGGCGCCGGCGATGCTCGCGCCCTGCACGACCGAGAGGCCGACACCGCCGCAGCCGAACACTGCGACCGAGGAGCCGGGCGCGACTTTCGCGGTGTTGAACACCGCGCCCACCCCGGTCGTGACCCCGCAGCCGACGAGCGCCGCGCAGTCGAGCGGGATCTTCGGATCGATCCTGATCAGGTTCTCGGCCGATACCGTGGCGTATTCCGCCATGGCGCCGCAGCCGGAGAAGATGTTGAGCGGCGTACCCGAAGCGTCGCGCACGCGCGGCGTGCCCTCGAGCGGCGTGACGAGCGCCTTTCCCTGCTCCAGGCACAGCACCGGGCGCCCGGCGACGCAGAAACGGCACTTGCCGCACATGTAGATGAAGGAAAAGATGACGTGGTCGCCCTTGGCGAGCTCGCTCACCCCCTCGCCCACCTCCTCCACCACGCCGGCGCCCTCGTGGCCGAGCACCAGCGGCAGCGGCAGCCCGATGGTCCCGGTGATCGCCGAGAGGTCCGAGTGGCACACGCCGCAGGCGGCGAGCCTCACCGTCGCCTCGCCGCGCTTCGGCGGATCCACCGCGATAGTCTCGACGACGGCCGGCTTATTGTGTTCGCGGCACAAGACCGCTCTCGCGTTCCGGGGCACGCGCGGAGTATAGCTAGAATATCGCCATGCTCTCGAGAGACCGTTTCTTCATCGGCGGCGCGTGGCTCGCGCCGTCCGCCAACCAGACCATCGACGTCTACAACGCGGGCAACGGCGAGAAGCTCGGAAAGGTGCCGCTCGGCGACGAGAAGGACATCGACGCTGCGGTCGCAGCGGCGCGCGCCGCGCTCGAGGGATGGAGCGGCGGCTCCGCCGAATGGCGCGCCGGGTTCCTCGAGAAGGTTTCCGCGGGCCTCAAAGCGCGCGGCGAAGAGCTCGCGCGGCTGATCGCGCAGGAAGTGGGCATGCCGCTCAAGCTCTCGGCGCGCATCCAGGTCGGGCTGCCGATCGCGAACTTTGCCAACTACGCGAAGCTGGCAAGAGAATTTGCTTTCGAACAGAAGGTGGGTAATTCGCTAGTCGTGCGGGAGCCGGTCGGCGTGGTGGGCGCGATCACGCCGTGGAACTATCCGCTGCACCAGATCACGCTGAAGGTCGCGCCCGCGCTCGCCGCGGGCTGTACGGTGGTGCTCAAGCCCTCGGAGGTCGCGCCGCTGAACGCCTTCGTGCTCGCGGAAGTGATCGAGACCGCGGGCCTGCCCAAGGGGGTGTTCAACCTCGTCACCGGCACGGGGCAGAAGGCGGGCGAAGCGCTCGTCAAGCACCCCGGCGTGGACATGATCTCGTTCACCGGGTCCACCCGCGCCGGCAAGCGGATCTCGGAGCTTGCCGCGCAGTCGATAAAAAGAGTGGCCCTGGAGTTGGGCGGAAAGAGCGCTTCCGTGATCCTCGAGGACGCCGACCTCGCGACCGCGGTCAAGAGCACGCTGAACGGCTGCTACCTTAACTCCGGCCAGACCTGCACCGCGCTTACGCGCATGCTCGTGCCCCAGTCGAAATACGAAGAAGCGGCGAAATTGGCGGCGGAGCTCGCCAAGAGCTTCACCGTGGGCGACCCGCTCGCCGAATCGACCCGGCTCGGGCCCCTCACCTCGCTCACGCAGCTCGAGCGCGTGCGCGGCTACATCAAGAAAGGGGTCGAGGAAGGCGCGGAGCTGCTCGCGGGCGGCGCCGAGCCGCCG
>DATADT010000034.1:0-3111 GCA_036258355.1 Burkholderiales bacterium | reverse complement strand
CTGGCTGCAGAACGACGCCGACCGCGACAAGCCCTTCCGCCTCCTCCTGCTTTGCGCCTCGCGCGCGGGCTATCTGCGCCTCTGCGACCTGCTGTCGCGCGCGTGGCTCCGCAACCAGCACCGCGGCAGGGCCGAGCTGGTACGCGACTGGTTGCAGGACACGGACGGCCTCATCGCCCTCTCCGGGGCCGCGGGCGGGGACGTCGGGCAGGCGCTCGCCTCCGCCAATGGCGAGGCCGCCGTGCGGCTGGCGCGCGACTGGGCAAGCCGGTTCCCCGGCCGCTACTACGTCGAGCTGCAGCGCGCCGGCCACCCTCATGCCGCAGCGCTGGTTGCACGCTCAGTCGAGCTTGCCGCCCGCCTCGCGCTGCCGGTGGTGGCGACGCACCCTGTGCAGTTTCTCGATGCGGCCGACTTCCGCGCCCACGAGGCGCGTGTCTGCATAGCGAGCGGCCACATCCTCGCCGATCAACGCCGGGCGCGGCGCTTTACGCCCGAGCAGTATTTCAAGCGCCAGGAAGAGATGGCGAAGCTCTTCGCCGACATACCGCAAGCGCTCGAGAACACGCTCGAGATCGCGCGCCGCTGCAACTTCGCGATCGAGCTTGGCAAGAGCCGCCTGCCGGCGTTTCCGACTCCCGCCGGCGTAAGCGTCGAGGAGTATCTCGGGCAGCAAGCCGCAGCCGGTTTGGAAAAAAGGTACCCGCAAGTCCAACCCCATCACCGTGAACGGCTGGAATTCGAACTGCGCACGATCATCCAGATGGGCTTCGCGGGCTACTTCCTGATCGTCGCGGACTTCATCAACTGGGCGAAATCAAACGGCGTGCCGGTCGGGCCGGGACGCGGCTCGGGGGCGGGGTCGCTCGTCGCGTACGCGCTCGGCATTACTGATCTCGACCCGCTGAAATACGACCTGCTGTTCGAGCGCTTCCTCAACCCCGAGCGCGTGTCGATGCCGGACTTCGACATCGATTTCTGCCAGGACGGCCGCGACCGGGTCATCGATTATGTGCGAGCCAAGTACGGCGAGGAAAGCGTTTCCCAGATCGCCACCTTCGGCACCCTGGCGGCGCGCGCGGTGCTGCGCGACTGCGGGCGCGTGCTCGACCTGCCTTACAGCTTCTGCGACCAGCTCGCCAAGCTCGTGCCGGTGCAGCCCGGGAAGAGCATCACGCTCGGCGACGCGCGCAAGATGGAGCCGCTGCTCGCCGAGCGCGAGAAGAACGAGGACGAGGTGCGCGAGCTCCTCGCGCTGTCGGAGAAGCTGGAGGGCCTGGTGCGCAACGTCGGCATGCACGCGGGCGGGGTGCTGATCGCGCCCGGGCGTCTCACCGAGTTCTGCCCGCTGTATGCGGCCGAAGGCGCGCACGTGATCTCGCAGCTCGACAAGGACGACGTCGAGGCGATCGGGCTCGTCAAGTTCGACTTCCTCGGCCTCACCACGCTCACCATCCTCGATTGGGCCGAGCGGTACGTGCGCGGTCTAGGGGAGCGGCAGTTTTCTCTTCAAGAAATCGCGCTCGACGACGCGGAAACCTACGAGCTGCTTTCGTCGGGCAACACGACCGCGGTGTTCCAGCTGGAATCGCGCGGCATGCGCGACCTCATCAAGCGCGCGCGTCCCGACCGCTTCGAGGACGTGATCGCGCTCGTCGCGCTGTACCGGCCGGGGCCGATGGACCTGATCCCGGAATACATCGAGCGCAAGCATGGCAAGCGCGTCGAGTACCTCGACGCGCGCCTGGAGCCCATTCTGGGCCCGACCTACGGGATCATGGTCTACCAGGAGCAGGTCATGCAGATCGCACAGGTGATCGGCGGCTACACGCTCGGCGGCGCCGACCTCCTGCGCCGTGCGATGGGCAAGAAGAAGCCCGAGGAGATGGCGCAGCAGCGCGACATCTTCGTCGCCGGCGCCCAGCGCAACGGCCTGGCGCGCGGCAAGGCGACGCTGCTCTTCGATCTCATGGAGAAGTTCGCCGGCTACGGCTTCAACAAGTCGCACGCCGCGGCGTACGCGCTGCTTGCGTACCAGACGGCGTACATGAAGGCGCATCACGCGGCGGCGTTCGCGGCCGCCAACCTGTCCGCGGTAATGGACGATACCGACAAGGTCCGTCAGTTCTACGAGGACGCGGCCGCGAACCGCCTCCAGGTCCTGCCGCCCGATATCAATGCGTCCGAGTACCGTTTCGTCCCGGTGGATCGCGGCACGGTGCGTTACGGCCTCGGCGCGGTGCGCGGCACTGGCCAAGCCGCGATCGAGTCGATCGTGCAGGCGCGAAGCGGCTCGCAGTTCACGAGTCTCTACGATTTTTGCAGCCGCGTGGATAAGCGGCTGGTAAATCGCCGCGTGCTCGAGGCGCTGATCCGCGCCGGCGCGTTCGATGCCCTCGATGCCAACCGGGCGCGCCTGCTCGCGTCCGCGGGGCGCGCTTTCGAGGCCGCCGAGCAGGCGGAACGGCAGGCGAGCCAATCGAGCCTGTTCGGCGAGACCGACGCGCCGCGCGGGGGCGCGCACGTCATGGTGGAGGCACCGCCCTGGGACGCGCGGCAGAAGCTCTTGGAGGAGAAGACCGCGCTCGGGTTCTATCTTTCGGGGCACCTGTTCTCGATCTACGAGCGTGAGCTCGCGCGCTTCCAGCGCACGCCGCTCGCGCGGCTCGCTCCCGCCGAGCGGGTATGGATGGCCGGGATCGTGGTGTCGGCGCGCGCGCAGATGACGCGCCGCGGCCGCATGATGGTGGTCATGCTCGACGACGGAACCGCGCAGGTCGAAATCTCGGTGTTCAACGAGCTCTTCGAGAAGCACCGCGACAAGCTGAAGGAAGATGCGCTTCTCGTGGTGTGCGGCAAGGTCCAGGACGACCAGTTCTCGGGAGGACTGCGGGTGGCGGCCGAGGAACTCCTGGATCTCGATGCGCTGCGCGCGCGCTACGCCGCCAGGCTGAAAATCTCGATGAACGGCGAGGCGGACGCCAAACGGCTACAGCAGGTGCTTGCGCCGTACCGCGCCACAGGCACGGGCGCGTGCCAGGTCGTCGTGTCCTACGGCAACGGCAAGGGCGCGTGCGAGGTGGTGCTGGGCGAGGGCTGGCGCGTGCGGCC
>DATADT010000033.1:0-1617 GCA_036258355.1 Burkholderiales bacterium | reverse complement strand
CCCTTCGGCGCGCTCGATGCGCTGACGCGCGAGAAGATGAACCTCGAGCTCCTGCGCATCTGGAAGGAGGCCGGCAAGACCATCATCTTCGTGACTCACGGGATTTCCGAGGCGGTTTTCCTGGGGACCCGGGTCGTGGTGCTCACCGCCGGTCCGGCACGCATGGCCGACAACTTCGAGGTCGATTTGGCCCATCCGCGCACGCTCGACATGAAGACGCAGGAGCGCTTCGGGGAATACACGCGCCGCGTGTACCGCCTGCTGGGGATGGAATGAAGACGCGGCGAAAGATTCTCGAGGCGGCGACGCACGAGTTCGCGCGCTACGGCTTGGGCGGCGCGCGCGTCGACCGCATCGCCGCGCGCGCCGGCGCCAACAAGCGCATGCTTTACTATTACTTCGGCGACAAGGAGGACCTCTTCCTCGCCGTGCTGGAGCAAAGCTATGCGCAGATCCGCGGCGCGGAGCGCGAGCTCGATCTGGAGCACAGCGATCCGCGCGAAGCGCTCAAGCGCCTGGTGGAGTTCACCTGGCGCTACTACCTCGAGCACCCGGAGTTCATGACCCTGCTCAACAGCGAGAACCTGCACAAGGGACGCCACGTGCGACGCTCGGCGCGCGTGCGCGAGCTGCATTCGCCGCTCGTCGAGACGCTGCGCGGCATCCTGCGGCGCGGCCAGCGGCAGCGCCTGTTCCGGCCCGGCATCGATCCGGTGCAGCTCTATATCTCGATCGCGGGCGAGGGCTATTTCTATCTTTGCAACCGCTACACGCTGTCGCGCATCTTCAGCCGCGACCTGATGGCGCCGCGCGCGCTCGCAACGCGCGCGCGGCATATCACGCAGACGATTCTCAACTCGGTAAGGAGACAGCAATGAGACCAGCCAGGCCATGGATGATTGCCGCCGCCGTCGTCATGCTCGCCACGGGCACGGCGCAGGCGCAATGGAAGCCGACCAAGCCGATCACCATCATCGTCCCGTGGGCGGCCGGAGGCGCCACCGACCAGGTGACGCGGCTCGCGGCGGCGGAGATCGAGCCGGCGCTCGGGCAGAAGATCGTCGTCGTCAACCAGCCCGGCGGCGCCGGGTCGATCGGCACGAAGAGCGTGCTCGAAGGCCCGAAGGATGGCTATACCTGGACCGCGGGCGCAGCCAAGCAGCTCGGCACCTATCCGCTCCTTGGGATGCTGAACAGCAAGGTCGACGACTTCCACCTGTATCTCTCGGTGACCAACGTCTCCATTGTCAGCGTGAATCCCTCCACGCCGTACCAGAGCCTGAAGCAGCTTCTGGACGACATGAAGGCGAAGCCCGGGCAGGTGAAGGTGGCGACCGCGGGCAATACCTCGTCGGGGCATTTCGCCATGGAGGCGATCTCCAAGGCCGCGGGCGTGAAGTACCGCCACGTCACCTACGACGGCGGCAACCCGGCGGTGATCGCGACCGTCGGCGGCGAAAGCGAGGTCACCACGCAGCTCGCCGTCGAGCAGACCGAGATGATCAAGGGCAAGCGCCTGCGCGCGCTCGCCGTGGTGGCGGACCAGCCGCTCACCATCGAGGGCGTCGGCACGATAGAGCCCATCACGAAGACGCTGCCGAAGTTCCCGAAGATCAC
>DATADT010000032.1:0-3922 GCA_036258355.1 Burkholderiales bacterium | reverse complement strand
TGACTTAGTGCAGCACCCGGGGCACGGAGAGCGTGAATTCCGGGATCGGCGCCTCGAAGCGCGTGCCATCGACGGCGACCATCTGGTAGCTGCCGCGCATCGTGCCGACGGGCGTCGCGATCGAGGCGCCACTCGTGTACTCGAAGCTCTCGCCCGGCTGCAGCAGCGGCTGCGCCCCGACCACGCCGAGGCCGCGCACCTCCTGCACCACGCCCTGCGCGTCGGTGATGATCCAGTGGCGGCTGATGAGCTGCGCCGCGACCCCGCCCGTGTTGTGGATGGTGATGGTGTAAGCGAAAACGTAGCGGCCGGCGCTCTCGTCGGATTGATCGGCGAGGTACTGAGTCGCCGCGTTCACTTCGATCTCGTAGAGCTTCTCCTGCGCCACAGCGGCATTGTAAACTCCGCGCCGCCATGCCGTTCCGCATCGCCCCCTCGATCCTGTCGGCCGATTTTTCCCGTTTGGGCGACGAGGTGCGCGCGGTGGAGCGCGCCGGCGCCGACCTCATCCACTTCGACGTCATGGACAACCACTACGTGCCCAACCTCACCGTCGGCCCGCTCGTCTGCGCGGCGCTCAAGCCGCACGTGCGCCTGCCGCTCGACGTGCATCTCATGGTGAAGCCGGTGGACGCGCTCGTGCCGCAGTTCGCCAAAGCGGGCGCCAGCATCATCAGCTTCCATCCCGAGGCGTCCGAGCATGTCGACCGCACCATCGCGCTCATCAAGGAGCAGGGCTGCAAGGCGGGACTGGTGCTCAATCCGGCCACGCCGGTGTCGTGGCTCGACCACACCCTCGAAAAGCTCGACCTCGTGCTGCTCATGTCCGTGAACCCCGGCTTCGGCGGGCAGAAGTTCATCCGCTCGGTGCTGCCGAAGATCTCCGAGGTGCGCCATCGGATCGACGCTGTGCGCCAAGATATCTGGCTCGAGGTCGACGGCGGGATCAAGACCGATAACATCGCGGAAGTCGCGCGCGCGGGCGCCGACACGTTCGTCGCCGGCTCGGCGATCTTCGGCTCGAAGGACTACGCCGCGACCATTAGCGACATGCGGCAGAGCCTCTCAGCGGTAAAGCGTTGACCAATTACACTCGAGTTCCGGTCGTCGCCGAGGCGCGCGCGGATCTGTACACGCCGCTCGCGCTGTACCTGAAGCTCGCCAACACTCCTTACTCGTACCTCCTCGAGTCCGTGGTCGGGGGCGAGCGTTTCGGGCGCTATTCCTTCATCGGCCTCGCTTGCGCCGAGCGGATAGAGGCAAGGATCACGGCGCGCGGCTGTACAGTTCGCCGCCTCCTGCGCGACGCGCGCGGCGCCGACGTCTGCCTGGAAAGCGTCGAGGCGGATCCGTTCGAGTACGCGCGCGCCTGGCTCAAGCGCCATCGCGTGGCGCCGGTTCCGGCGGCGCTGCGCTTCGGCGGCGGCCTCGCCGGCTACTTCGGCTACGAGGCGGTCCGCCATATCGAGAAGAACGCCCTGAAAGAAGACAAACCCGATCCGCTCGGCACGCCCGACATGCTGCTCCTCGTCTCCGACGAGCTCGCGGTGATGGACAATGTGCTCGGCAAGCTGTACCTCGTGGTGTATGCGGATCCCCGCGAGCCCGATTCCATGCGCAATGCGAAATCCAGGCTCGAGCACCTGCGATCGCGCCTGGCGGGGCCCTTGCCGGACGAGCGCTTTTTCGAAGAGCAAAAGGCAAACCCGGTGAGCCTGGATTGCTCGTTCACCGAAGCCGGGTTTCTCGAAGCCGTGCGCCTCTGCAAGGAATACATCCTGGCCGGCGACGTCATGCAGGTGCAGGTCTCGCAGCGCACATCGCGCGTCTTCGATGCGCCGCCGCTCGAGCTGTACCGGTCGCTGCGCGGCGTGAACCCGTCGCCGTACATGTACTACTTCGACTTCGGCGATCACTACGTGGTGGGCGCTTCGCCCGAGATCCTGGTGCGGCTCGCCGGCGATACGGTCACGCTGCGGCCAATCGCCGGCACGCGGCCGCGCGGCGCGACGCCCGAGGCGGACGCTGTCATCGCCGAGGAACTGCTCGCCGATCCGAAGGAGCGCGCCGAACATGTGATGCTGATCGATCTCGGGCGCAACGACGTCGGCCGCGTCGCCGCCACCGGCAGCGTGAAGGTCACCGAGCGCATGGTGATCGAGCGCTACTCGCACGTCATGCATATCGTCTCGAACGTCGAGGGCCGGCTTGCACCGGGACTGGACGCGGTCGACGTGCTGAAGGCGAGCTTCCCCGCGGGCACGGTAACCGGGGCGCCGAAAGTGCGCGCCATGCAGATCATCGACAAGCTTGAGCCGGTCAAGCGCGGCGTCTACAGTGGCGCGGTCGGCTACCTCGGCTTCAACGGCGACATGGATGTGGCGATCGCGATCCGGACCGCGGTCGTCAAGGACCGGCGCCTGAATGTCCAGGCCGCGGCGGGGATCGTGGCGGACTCCGACCCGCGCTCGGAATGGCTGGAGACGCAGCACAAGGCGCGGGCACTGCTCCGGGCGGCGGAAATCGCCGACAACGGTCAGGCCACCCAGAACTGATACATGCGCGAGAACGTGTCCGGAAACTCCGCCTCGAGCCGCTGCCAGTTTCTTATTTCGGTCAGTTGCGAGTCGTCGGGGAAGCGCGCGCGATAGCGCGCGAGCGTTGCGCCGCTGTCCGGAAACTCGAAACCGAGGAACTTCAGATTGAGCCGCGCGGTCATCGACTCGACCTCGGGAAGCGTGAAGCGCTGCTCATGCACGTGGAACAGCAGGTCCCGGCAGCCGCTCATGCTGTAGAAGTCCTCGTTGCGCGCAAGCTGCGCAAGGAGCGGATCCTTCCGGATCTCCGAGCGCGCAGTCCGGATGCCTTCCGGATCGGGCCTGAAGCCGTGCCGGGCGATGAGCTCGCGCGCCCGCACCACCTGCCTGCGCCCGGCTTCGCTGTACAGGCCGATCCGCATGCGGCCGCCCGGCTTGCGGAGCGAGGCGAGCACGCGCCAGGCCTCGAACGGCTGGGCCATGTGATGCAGGACGCCCGAGCATTCGATCACGTCGAAGCGCTCCCCGAGCGTCCCGAGCGCCAGGATGTCGCCTTGCCGGTATTCGACGTTCGCGATTCCGAGTTCGGCGGACTTGCGCTTCGCGTAGGCGAGGCTTGCCAGGCTGAGGTCGACCGCGAGCACCGTGCCCCCCGGGTAGCGCAGCGCCGTGGCGACGGCGTGCTGGCCCGTACCGCATCCCGCCACGAGAACGCGCGGGCTGGCTCCCGGCATGACCGGCTCAAATAGCGCTTGCGTGCGTACCCAACGGGGGTACGGGTTTTGTTCGTACTGCGCCCTTACTTTCAGGGAAACGGGGTCGTCCGCGCGGGCGATGGTGGGAATCGTGCTCGCCAGGCGCTTCTCCTCGGAGGGTTCGTCGATCTGCCGGCGAGCGAGCGACTCGATGTCGGTGCGGTCCACATGCGCTAGACCGGATAACGGGCGATAGGCCGCGCAAACCGCGTACGAATTGGGGTCGGTGGGCCGCAGCGCATCGACGTGGCTGGTTTCCTCCGGCGTTTCGTCGAACACGTACTCGGCGTTAAAGCACTGGTGCGCGATCGCGACCATCAAAGGAAGCGGTAGCGGCTCCTTCAGCATGCGCCGGCGGGCATCGACGATGACCCGCTCGAGCTCGGCATCGCGGATCACCGCGTCCTCGAGCAGGCGCAGGAGCAACGGCTCGGCGAGTGCGCCCTGCGGATTGGAAAGCGCGAGCGTGCTGATGGGACGCACGAGATTCCCCGGGTCGACCGCCTTGTGCTCGAGCGCCGCGGCGAGCAGGCCGCGCACCGGTGCCGGCACCGGATGGCGCAGGTTGAAGTAGCGGATGAGCTCGGAGAACTGCGCCCACAGCGAGTCCACCTGAGGCGCGAGGCCGAG
>DATADT010000031.1:0-1711 GCA_036258355.1 Burkholderiales bacterium | reverse complement strand
CGCAGGCTGTCGCGGAAGTATTTGCGCGGGTCGAGCTCGGGGTGGTAGACGGTGATCTTGTCGGTGAAAAGGTAGAAGCCGAGCCAGACGAGGTAGTTCGCGATCAGGATGAAGCCGACCGCGTTGTGGACGTGCACCGCCGTGGCGAACGACATGAGGGCTACCACGTCCGCATAACGGATGTTCAGGCCCGTGAGGATCAGCACCACGAAGCCGAGCGCGTTGACCCAGTGCCAGATGCGCACGGGCAGGGGATTAATGTAGATCTTTGCCATTCGACGTTCTTCTTCTCAATAGACTACGCAATAGGAAGTGCACGAACGGTGCGGCGATGCCGCCGGCAAGGACCACGAGCAGCAGCACGTCGAGCGCGCCGACTCGGGTCCCGCCAATCGCGTAGAAGCCGCGCACCGAGTCCACCGACGTCGGCGCGCTCAGCACTTCCTTTTGCGCTTCGTAGTGCACGCGCTTGCCGTCCGGGCCGACCACCGAGACCGTCACGTTCTGGAATGCTTCCGCGCCCTTGCGGTGGCAGGTGGTGCACTCCTTCAGCGCCTGGCCGCTATCGGCCATCGCGTGCGCTTGGTCGGCGCTCGTCACCTCGATGCGCCCGACGAGGCGCACCTTGCCGCCGGCGCCCTGCATCAGCGCCCACAGGCTCTTCTCGTCGAGCGGCTTGCCGGGCTGCAGCTCGCCGTGGCCGCCGACCACTTCGTTCTTCCCGCTTGCGTCGTAGAAGCGCAGGTCCACCTTGCGCTTCGCCGCCGGCGCATGGCAGGCCGCGCAGGCGACGACCGCGAGATGGCGCCGGCTATTCGGCAGCCAGGCGGCGTGCGCCTCGGGCGTGCCCGCGTGGCAGGTGAGGCACGTGTCCTTGAGCCGGGTGCCGACCGAGGCGCGCGTTACCACGTGCGGCTGGTGGCAGTCGGCGCAGATCGGCCCCTGCAGCCCGCTCGCCTTGTCGCGCGCCTTTCCATGCATGCTGCCGACCCATGCGTCGTAGATCGCCTCGTGGCAGCCGCGACAGGCCTCGACCGCGGCGATCGCATACGCGCGCGCGGTAGGGAAGTCCCGCGTCTTGGCGGGATGCGTCTTCAGGTCGATCTGCGCGTGGCAGGCGGCGCAGCCGACCGGGGCGTGCACCGAGGTTTTGAACGCGGCGCCGTCGACATGCAGCGAAAGCGTCTCGCCCCCGGCGAAGCTCTTGGTCAGCCCCTGCTGCCCGTGGCAGGCGAGGCACTCGTCGCTCGCCGCCGCCGGGGCAGCGGCGAGCAGCGCGCAAAGCCCGAGCAGGGCAGCGAGGTGCACGTCGCTAGCTTACTCCGCCATGCCGCCGGCATTTGACGTGGATCAGCGGCGCTTGATCGCCTTGTACACCGCCCAGCCCGCCACCCCGATACCTATGAACGGCAGGAGGAGGACGTACGCCAGGCCGATGAACGGCGCGGCGAAGAAGAGGCCGACGTTCTTCAGGGTGCGCCCGACCGAAGCCGCACGGGCCGCAGTCGGCGCCGCGGCCGGCGCGGGTAGCGCGACCGCCGAGTAGGCGAAATGCGAGCTGCCTTCGATCGTTTCCGGCGAGAGCGGCTTGTGCAGGAACTCGGACACGCCGGCCGCACGCGCCTGGGCCTCGTTGGCCTCGGTGCCATAGCCGGTGACGATCACCACCGGCAGCCACGGCCGGCTCGCCTTGATGCGCTTCGCCACCTCG
>DATADT010000030.1:0-2358 GCA_036258355.1 Burkholderiales bacterium | reverse complement strand
CTTCTTGGTGTGGATCGTGCCGTCCGAGCCGAGGAGGACGATGTCGGTGAACGTGCCGCCGACGTCGACGCCGACGCGGTAACGAATCACTTAGGCTGCTTTTCGCGTGTCGGGAAGCGGATCGTCGCGCTGCACCTTCGGAGCCTCGCGCCAGCCGCGCCGGCGGCGGATCTCTTCTCTCCTGCGCACGGTGGCGGCGGGGTCGATCTTGGCGTCTCGAATGACGACGCCGTAGTCGTTTTCGGCCTTCGCAAGCGAAAGAAACTCGTTCTTCACATCCTTCAAGATGGCGGCCGGGTCGCGCTCGAGCGGGTCGCCCCAGCCGCCGGCGCCGGCGAGCACGTGGCGAAAGACCTCGCCGCGCCGGATGGTCATGGTGAGCTTGGAGGGCAGCACGCGGTTCTCGCCGTCCGGGTTCAGGTAATTCTCCGACGGCATGCCGGGGCTGCCGCCGTAGAGGCCGAACGGGCGGTGGGTGCGGCGGTCGGAGCGCACCTGAAGCACGGCTTCCTCCTCGAGGAACTTGTAGTCGCGGCGGAACGGCACGCCGCCGCGGTACTTTCCCGCCCCCGCCTTGTCGGGAACGAACTCATAGGAAAGGAACTGGATCGGCTGCTCGGCCTCGGTGATCTCGATCGAGTGCGAGGCCATGTTCGCGAACATGTGCGAATTGCCGTCGAGCCCGTCGGCCCACGGGCGCGCGCCCCACGCGCCGCAGGTGAAGTCGACGTAGATGAAAGGCTTGCGGTCGGCGTGGTAGCCGCCGATCGAGACTCCGGTATTGCCGCCGTCGCCCGCGGCTTTCACCTTGTCGGGCAGCATCATGGCGAGCGCGCCGAACATGCAGTCCGTCATGCGAAAGCCTGTAAGGCCGCGCGCCGCACAGGCCGCGGGCAGCACGCCGTTGCCCACCGTGCCCGGCGGGCAGATCACCTCGATCGCGCGGAACACGCCCTCGTTGTTGGGGATGCCCTGCGGCAGCACCGAGCGCACGCCGGTATAAGAGGCGGCCTTGGTAAAGGAAAGCGTGTTGTTGATCGCACCCTTGACCTGGGGGTGGGTGCCGGTCCAGTCGACCACCATGTGGCCCCCGCGCTTGCGCAGCGTGACGAAGAGGCGGATCGGCTTCCCGTAGTCGACGCCATCGTCGTCGATCCAATCTTCGAAGCTCCATTCGCCGTCGGGCAGCTTCTCAAGCGCCGCCCGGGTCAGACGCTCGGCGTAGTCGATCGTCTCGCGCATGTACGCCTTTGTTTCGTCCCGGCCATATTTCAGGACGAGCTCCGCGAACTGCTTCTCGGCGATGTGGCAGGCGGCGAGCTGCGCGCGCAGGTCGCCGAACACCTTCACCGGCAGCCGCACGTTCCTCTCGATGAAGGTCATGAGCGTCTTGTTGAGCACGCCCGCCTCGTACATCTTGAGCGGCGCGATCCGCAGCCCCTCGGCGTAGATCTCGGTCGAGTCCGAGGCATTCGAGCCGGCGACGCGCCCGCCGACGTCGGTGTGGTGGCAGACGGTGCACGCGAACGCGAGCCTTTCGCCCTCGTGGTAGAGCGGCTTGAACACGAAGATGTCCGGCAGGTGCATGCCGCCGTCGAACGGGTCGTTCATGATGAACACGTCGCCCGGCCGGATGTCGTCCCGGTAGTGCTGCATGATCGAGGCCATCGCCGTGGGCACGGAGCCGAGGTGGCCGGGAAGCGTGAGCCCCTGCGCGACGAGCTTGCCGTCAGCGTCGGCGAAGCCGGTCGAGTAGTCCATGTTGTCCTTGAGCACGCCCGAGTAAGTCGTGCGCATCACCGTGAGCGCCATCTCGTCGGCGATCGAGAAGATGGCGTTCTTGAAGAGCTCGAAGGCGATCGGATCCATGCCTTATTATCGCCGGATGTCCGGGGATATCTACGCTGCGCTGGGCGTGAAGCGCCGCATCAACGCCGCCGGCACGCTGACGCGCCTCGGCGGCGCCCTGATGGACCCGGAGGTCGTCGAGGCGATGGCCCAGGCTGCGCGCGCGTCGGTCGACATCGCCGAGCTGCAGGCCGCGGCAAGCAGGGTTATTTCAAGACTGAGTACTGCAGAGGCCGGAATGGTTACGACCGGCGCGGCCGCGGCGCTTACGCTCGCCGCCGCGGCGGCGATGACGCGCTGGGACATCGCTCGCATGGCGGCGCTGCCGCACGCGGACGGCTTTCCGAACGAAATCCTGCTGCCGCGCACGCACTACACGGGCTATGCCCACGCACTGCGCGCCTCCGGGGCGCGCCTCGTCGACCTCGGCCACAACGACCGCGGCACCGGCGCCGGCGTGCGCGGGCTCGAGCCCTGGGAGATCGAGGCGGCGATCACGCCGCGCACCGC
>DATADT010000029.1:0-7405 GCA_036258355.1 Burkholderiales bacterium | reverse complement strand
TCCGGCTAGCTTGTCTAGCTGCTCCTGCGCCAGCGGCACGATGGGTAGCGCATGCCTGCGCGGTTTGCCGCGCCCCTTGGCGTCGACGATGCGCAGCACGCCCATGTTGACCTCGGCGTTGTGCTTCTCGATATCGCTCCCGCCGCGCGCAGCACTTGCTGAATACGCTGGCCGTCGATGGCGAGGTTGAATCGCAGCGTGGCACCGATGACCTCGGATTCCGCATCAAGCGCGCGCCAGTACGCGCCGAGCTCTTTCCATGAAAGCACGCGGGGCGCGGGCGGCTCGCCGTTCGTGGCTGCGTGCTCGTCAATGCGGGCCACTGGCGCGACCGGGTTCGCCGTGATGCCGAAGCGCACGCCGTCCACCGCGGCCCTCTGGGGGTTGTAGTCCGAGCGCATCCCGAACATGAACGCCGCGCTGAGGTGCGAGCGCAGCCTGTTCGCCTCAACCGTCACGCCCTCGCGCAGTCGGCGGGCGATGGTGGCCGTAATGTCGCGTGAGGTGATCGCCGAGGCGCGGCGCTTGCGCAGCGCATCCTTCATCGGGAGAGCGCGGAGCAGGGTGCGCTCGACGTCGGCGACAGAAACCTTGCCCTGCGCCTTCAGGTGCGCCACATACGCACCCAGGAGATCGCCGAACGTGCCCGGAGCCTCGAGCGCCACCGGGTTGCCGGCGAGCACCTTTGCCTTCTTGCGCGCATCCAGAAGCGACAGCGCGCCGACGCCGTGATTGCCAAGCTTCTGCGTGCGATCAATGCCCCCGGCACGCGACCGGTAGAAAAATTCCCGCGTGCCCGCCTCGCTCATGTGCACGAGCAGGACGCCGGGCACTTCCCGTAGCCGCTCGCTTCGCTTCTCGCGAGTGCGGTATGCTGCGTTCTGTGAGAGCTATACTGATAGCCTTTGTCGGTCCCCGTTCTCCGACTTTCCGGTCCCCGTTTGTCCCTGCCACGGGCTGACTCATGGCCGCGACGATTCTTGTCATCGACGACGACGAAAGCATCCGCGATCTGCTGCGCATCCACCTGAGCGCGGCCGGCTACGAGGTGCACGTCGCCGCCGACGCGATCGCGGCGGGCTATCTCGTGCTGCGCAGCCCGCCCGACCTCATCCTCTGCGACATCAACATGCCGCACATGGACGGCTTCGAGCTCGTGGCGGCGCTCAAGGCGGACGCCACGCTGCCGCGGATCCCGGTGATTTTTCTCACGTCGTACAACGAGGGCGACGACCGCGGCAAAGAGCTCGGCGCGGTGGGTTATCTGACCAAGCCCGTGCGCGCCGACAAGCTGCTTCAGCTCGTGGCGAAGCACGTTCCCGGCGGGGCGTTGCCGATCGGCTAGGAAATAGCGAGCGACCTCATACCGCCTAGAACGAGCTGAGGGGGCGTGCACCCCCTCAGGGTCGGGCGGTAGCCTCTGGGTTTTCCTGGACTCGGAGGTCGCCGTGGCCGACTACGCGACTCTATTGCGCGATCACGTGACGCTCAAGGTGCGGTCGATCGATCGGATCTTCCTGCAGGCTTACGTTCCGAAGCTCCAGTCCGTCGGGCAGGTGTGTACGTTTCTTCGCTGGCAGAAGGGATATCGCATCCCCTCGTCGGCGGCGTTCGGCAAGATCGGGGAAGCCTACGTGAAGGCCGTCGAGGCGTTCGCAAAGCGGAACGGCACCCCAATCGTGCACTTCAAGAAGGGTGAGAGCAAAGAAGAGCGTGTGCGTGCGTTGTTGGATGAAGCGGCTCGGCAGGGCGGTGAAGGTCGAGTCGTGCTGATCGGTGCCGCCCAAGAGAAGGCGTCGGCTTGGCGTTCCTGGAAGGCGAAGGGACAAGAGCAGGCGAAGCACCCCCACATGGAATGGGGGCGGCAGATGAGCTACGTGAACCACTACTACTTCTACCTCTGGGATCCGGAATGGGGCCCGGCGTTTTGGAAGACAAACGCCTACGCACCATTTCCCATCTGGCTGTGGCTGAACGGGCACGAATGGGCAAAGCGTCAAATGGACAAGGCGGGTATCGCCTACGAAGCGCTCGACAACGGTTTTCGCTCCTGCGCCGATGCTGAGACGCTCCAGCGTCGCTGCGATGAGCTCGGCGCCCAAGACGTGCAGGCTTTCTTTCAGCGCTGGTACGCGCGACTGCCATCGCCGTTCAGCAAGAGAGATCTGAACGCGGGCTACACCTATGAACTGGCCTTTCGGCAGTTCGAAGTTTCCGAGACGCTCATCTTCGATCGGCCCCAGACCGGGCGCGCCTGGTTCGAGGGCGTGATTCGGGATCACCTGGACATCGGTCGGCCCGACCAAGTGGCCCTGATTTTTCAGAGAAGAATCAGCCGGCGAACTCCGGGGCACTTTCGAACCCGGGTGGTCACCAAGGGAGTTGATCCAATCCTTAACTGCTACTACCTGTCCGCGCGCCTCAAGCAGTACTTCAAAGGGGGCCACGGGCTGCGCAATGAATTGGTCATCTGCGACACGCGCGATTTTGGGATCGGGCGGCGCGTTTGCGTCCAGAACTGGAATGCCCTACGGGCTGTTGGCGAAGCGGCCAACCGGCGGCTGTGTGACGCCGAAGCACAAGACGCGATGCCGGCTCCCGATGTGGTCACGTTTCAGCGCGTGACCCGACCGTCGGCCAATGAAGACGGTCTGTCTTCACCCGGACTACGTTTTGGCGATCCGCGCGTGGCGGCAGTGTTCGCCGCCCTCGTCGGCTTTTGCTTCCTGCTGACGGGATTCACCAACAGCCAACTCGTCCAGCGCGTCTCGGCTCTCCTCAACGCGGGCTACACCACGCGACAGGCCACGTACGACCTTCGCCGCTTGAAGCGCAAGGGCTTGATTCGCCGGATCTCGAAGGCGAACCGATACCAACTCACACCCCTCGGCCGTGCCGTCGCCGTCCTGTTCACCAAGGCTTACGGACGTGTCCTCGCTCCGGGTCTTGCTCTGATGGATCCGGCTCTGGCCAACGACATCGCACGACGCAGCCCTCTCGCCACGGCTTGGCGCACGCTGGAGCGCACGCTCAACGACTTCACTCAGAGAAGCCTCGTCGCAGCCTGAGCCAAAAACTTGACCGAATCGTGAACTCTTATGTGGCCTAGTCCGTACTAGCGGGTCGCGCAGGGACCGCGCCGCTCGGGCTCGGGCGGCGTGACTTCACCGGGAGCACTCCCGCAGCTCGCTGCCCTCGAGCTGGCGCGCGATCTCCTTGAGCCGCGCCTGCAGCGGCGCGTCGACGTTCTTCACCTGCAGCCACACCCGGGGCACTACGGTCTCGCGCGCGATGACCTGGGCGCCGCGCACGCCCTGGCCGCGCAGCTTGGCGAGCCGGGCCTGCGCCGCTTGCTCGCCGCGGAAGACGCCGAGCGACACCGCCCAGCGGTGCTCGCCTTCCTCCTGCACGATGAAGTAGTCCTCGACGCCGAGATCCTTGAGCTCGGCGACTCTCTTGAACGCCGCCTGCCGGCTGCCCTGCGAAGGGATCAAAACCCACCAGGCGGCTACCTCCTGGATGCGCCGCTGCGTCAGGCGCGCGCCGAGCGCGAGCGGCTCGAGCGCGAGCTCGGCACGCGCGGTGTCGGCAAGCGTGAAGCTCCCCCATTCGATGCACGCGGCGCCGACGGGCAGCGCCGCCGGCTTCTCGCGCATCGCCGCCGCGGGCGGCGGCAGCTCGTGGGGTCGGAGCACCTTCAGCTTCTCGGGCTCGATCTGGCGCCCCAGCGGCGCCGGGTCGGCGGCATCCGCCGGCGGGCCGTAGCGCCACCAGGCGAAAAAAGCCACGTTGGCGAACATGAGGAGCAGGAACAGCATCCTCACCTGGCCACCGTCCGCTCGCTTACCGCGATGTGCGCGAGCCCGTCGAGCACCAGGTTCTCGACATAGCGCCGCGGCACCGACAGCTGGTCTACCAGCGCGTGGCCGGCGCCGCCTGCGACGATGCACAGCGGGTTCAGCTCGATATCGCGCAGCACCCGATACAGCCGCTCCACCGCGCCCGCCTGCGCGTGGCGGCAGCCGCTCTCGATCGCGTCGCTCGTCTTGCGCGGGGTGTCCCGATATTCGCCGTTGTCGAACGGCAGCCTGCCGGTGTGCTCGTGCAGGACGAAGCGCATCAGCTCGACGCCCGGCAGGATCGCGCCGCCAAGGAACCGGCCGTCGCCGGACAGCATGTCGACGGTCGTGGCCGTGCCGGCGTTGACGACCAGCGCCGGGCCCGACGGGTGCAGCGCGCGCGCCGCGATGAGCGCCGCCCAGCGGTCCGGGCCGAGCTGCTCGGGACGCTCGTAGAGGTTGCGCACGCCGCAGCGCTCGGCCTCGGCGCGCAGCCACAGCGGCTCGACGTCGAAGATGCTGGTCCAGTTCACGAGCAGATGATGCGCGCCCTCCCCGGCGACGTTCGAGATGATGATGCGCTCGGGGTCCGCGTGCGTCACCGAGAACGGGTTGACGTGGTCGCTCGTCGCCGCGAACTCGATGAGCGACACGGTCGCGATGCTGCTCCAGCGAAAGCCGTCGTGCCAGCCCCTGCTTTCATTGGCGGCTTCCAGCCATCCCCACTTCACGCGCGAATTCCCCGCGTCGATCGCGAGGATCATGCGGCCCTCGCCGAGACGACGCGGCCGCTCGCGACGGTGCGCATGCCGCGCTTGGTGTGAATTCTCAACGCTCCATCCTCCCCGAGCCCGGCTGCGATGCCGCTCAAGGTACGGCCGTCGGCGAGGCGTACGCGCAGGCGCTGGCCGGCGTGCGCGTCCATCGCTTCCCAATCCGCGCGCAGCGCGTCGAGCCCGCGCTCGTCAAAGCGATCGAGCGCCTCCATCAAAGCGAGCCCGATGTCCCGGATCACGCGGCTGCGCAACACCGGGCGCAGCTCCTCGATGAAGGCGAGCTTGCGCCGCACCTTCGCCTCGAGCCCGGGCGTACGGCGGTGGTTCAGCCCGATGCCGATCACCGCGTGCCCCGCGCCGCGCGTCTCGACCAGGATGCCGCCGAGCTTCGCGCCGTCCACGACGAGATCGTTCGGCCACTTGAGCCGTGCCGCGCCAACGCCGAGGCCGTGCAGTGCGCGCGCTACGGCTACCCCGGCGACGAGCGACAGCGCCGGAAGCTCGCGCGCCGGCCGTCGGACCCGCCGGGCGAGCGAGAACGTGATGCCGGCCCCGGGCGCGCTGTGCCAGCGCCGCCCGCGTCGCCCGCGCCCGGCCGTCTGCTCCTCGGCGACGAGCAGGACCGCCCTCTCTCCGATCCGCTCTTTCAGCAGCAAGTCGTTGGTCGAAGTGCAACGCTCGACCACACGCACTTCCGCGCCCGGCAGAGCGATGGCGGCGGCGTCCAGCTTTTCCATGCCGCTAGTTTAGCCGCCAAAAGCGAACGCCCGGCCGGGCGCCGCGGCGAAGAGCGCGCGCGTGTACTCGTGGCGCGGCGCACGGAACACCTCGCGTGCCGGCCCGTACTCCACCACCCGTCCATGCTGCATGACCGCCACCTGGTCGCACACCTGCGCGGCGACGCGCAGGTCGTGGGTGATGAAAAGCATCGCAAGCTCCAGGCGCGAGCGGATCTCCGCGAGCAGCGCGAGGACCTGCGCCTGCACCGAGACGTCGAGCGCCGACACCGGCTCGTCGGCGACGAGCAGCTCCGGCTCGAGCGCCAGGGCGCGCGCGATGCAGATGCGCTGGCGCTGGCCGCCGCTGAACTGGTGCGGATAGCGCTCGAGCGTCGAGGGGTCCATGCGCACGAGCTCGAGCAGCCGCCGCGCGCGCTCGAGCGCCTGCGCGCGCGGCACGCCGTAGTTGAGCGGACCTTCGATGATCGCCTCGCCCACGCTGCGCCGCGGGTTGAGCGAGCGGTAGGGGTCCTGGAACACGATCTGCACCTTCGAGCGAAGCGGCCTGAGCGCGCGCGCGCCGAGCGACGCGATGTCCCGTCCGGCGAGCCGGATCTCGCCCGCCGAGGGCTCCACCAGCCGCAGCACGCAGCGCGCGACCGTCGACTTGCCCGAGCCCGACTCGCCCACGATGCCGAGGGTCTGCCCTTTGCGCAGCTCGAGACTGACGCCGCTCGCGGCGTGCACCTCGCGCCGGCCTCCAAGCCAGCCGCGGTCGACGTAGGTCTTGGAAAGATTCTTCATTTCGAGCACTACCGGGGCGGAGGCGTCCGCCGGCCGCTCGTGCGGCTCGAGCGTCGGCACCGAGCGGATCAGCATCCTGGTGTACTCGTGGCGCGGCCGCTGCAGCACCTCGAGCTTGGCGCCGAGCTCCACGAGCCTCCCTTCGCGCAGTACGGCGACGCGGTGCGCGATTTCGGCGACCACGCCGAAGTCGTGCGTGATGAAGAGCACGCCCATGCCGTGTCTTTGCTGCAATTCGGAGACGAGCTTGAGGATCTGCGCCTGGGTGGTGACGTCGAGCGCCGTGGTGGGCTCGTCGGCGATGAGCAGCGCAGGCTCGAGCGCGAGCGCCATTGCGATCATGATGCGCTGGCGCTGCCCGCCGGAAAGCTGGTGCGGGTACGAGGCGAGGATGCGCTCCGGGTCGGGCAGCGCGACCTCGCGTAGCAAGCCAATTGCTTTTCGAAGACGGATGGTCGGCGGGTCCTTGGTATGGTGACTCAAGACCTCGTCAATTTGTGCCCCACAGCGCATGACCGGGTTCAACGCGGTCATCGGCTCCTGGAAGATCATCGACATGCGCGCGCCGCGAAGCTCGCGCAGCCGGCGTACCGGCGCGGCAAGGAGATCCTCTCCCTCCAGCAGGATTCTTCCCCGGGTGACGGGCAGCGTCTTCGGCAGCAGTCCCATAATCGCCTGCGCGATCACGCTCTTCCCCGAGCCGGACTCCCCGACCAGGCAGAGGATTTCCTTCTTCTCGACCTCGAACGAAACGTCGCTCACTGCCTCCGGACGGTCTCCTCCCAGCGGCAGCTTCACCGTCAGGTTCTTCACTTGTAGCGTGCTCACACTCTTTTCGCCATCTTGGGGTCGAGGGTGTCGCGCAAGCCGTCGCCGAGGATATTGACCGCGAGCACCGTCACGGCGAGGAAGACGCCGGGGAAGAACACGTTGTGGGGGTAGGCGACGAACTGCACGCGACCCTCGGCCATGATGTTGCCCCAGGTCGGGATGTCAGGCGGGAGGCCGACGCCGAGGAAGGACAGGATCGCCTCGAGGAGGATCGAGAATGCGCAGACGTACGTGCTTTGCACCAGAAGCGGCGCGATCGTGTTGGGCAGGATGTGGCCGAACATGATCTTGCGCGTCGGCGTGCCGAGCGCGATCGCGGCCTCGACGTAGGGCTCCTCGCGGATCGAGAGCACGAGCGAGCGCACCAGGCGGGTGACGCGCGGGATCTCGGGGATCGCGATGGCGATGATCACCGTCGGCAGGCTCGCGCGCCACA
>DATADT010000028.1:0-2546 GCA_036258355.1 Burkholderiales bacterium | reverse complement strand
CTGCGCGATCTCGGGAATGTAGCGCTGCGCCATCACGCTGCGCGCGCCGCCCTGGCTGATCGTCTCGACGATGACGTTGCGGTTCGGGTCGTCGGCGCGCACGCGGAACACGTTCTCGCCGCCCATCACGTCGAGCCGCTTCACCACGATGTCGCGCTCGGCGTCGATGAACGCCTGGATGCGCTCGGGCTCGCGCGAAACGAGCGTCGCCGCCGTGAAGCGCGCGAACTCGGCGATCGCGAGCTTCTCGTTGTGGTCGCGGATCGCATCCGGGGCGTTGAACACCCGCGCGCCCTCGCGCACGGCGGCGGACAGCAGCCAGGTGCTTACGACGTACTCAAGGTCGAACGGCGGGTCCTTGCGCATCAGGACGGCGTCGAAATCGGCGAGCGCTCGCGCGTCGGTTTCGTGGCCGCGGTACCAGTCTGCGTCATTGTCGGCGAGTGAGATGCGCTGCGCCGCCGCGGCGACCCGACCCTGCCGCCAGTGCAGGCTCGGCTGCTCGCATACCCAGACCGCGTGGCCGCGCTTCTGCGCGGCACGCATCATCGCGACGCTCGTGTCCTTGTACGCCTTGAGCGACTCAAGCGGGTCGATGATGAAAAGGAACTGCAGGGCACGCCCTGCCTTACTTGCTCTGCGCGAGCATGAAGTCCACGGCGGCGCGGATCTCCGCGTCGGAGAGCGAGGGGTTGCCGGCGCGCGGCGGCATCGCGCCCTTGCCCTTGACGACCGACTGCATGAGCGAATCCGTGCCGGCCTTGAGGCGCGGCGCCCAGGCCTCCTTGTCGCCGAGGCGCGGCGAGCCCGCGACCGAAACCTGGTGGCACGCCACGCACACCTTGTCGTAGACCGCCTTGCCGTCGGCGGCCCCGGGCTTGCCGGCTGCCGCCACGGCCCCGGGCTTCGCCGGCGCGGCGGCTGCGGGCTTCTGGGCAACGCCTTCGGGTGGGCCGAACTCCAGGCGCGCGACCGGCTGGATACGGCGCTCGACCGCCTCGGGCATGAGCGCCTGCGGGTCGGGGCGCGCGCCGCTCAATACGAGCTGCACCAGAAGAATGATGCCGATGACCGGCACCAGAAACGCAAGCAGGATCACCACGATCAACTGCTTAGGAGTCTTGATGAACGACTGGTGCGGGTCGTGCGCTTCCACAGGGGGCGTTGTAATTTGGTAAAGGCATGATTTTAGCTTGAAAGTCCAGTGGCGCTCACGCGTGGACTCGGAAAGGAAAACGGGCTATCCTGCGCCTCCGTTTTTTTCGTCGCGCCCGTAGCTCAGCGGATCAGAGTATTGGCCTCCGAAGCCAAGGGTCGTGGGTTCGAATCCCGCCGGGCGCGCCATCCACGGCACTTCACTTCACCGGAGCGAAGGCAATGAGGCGTTTGTACATTTCCCTCGCATTCGCGCTCGTCGCAGGTGGCGCGGGGGCGCAACAGTACCCCACCCGCAACATCTCCATGATCGTGCCCTATGCCGCGGGCGGACCGACCGATACGGTGGCTCGCGTCACCGCGCAGGCAATAGGCAAGTCTCTGGGCCAGACGGTGATCGTCGAGAACCGGCCGAGCGCCGGCGGCATCCTCGGACCCGAGCAGGTGAAGAACTCCAAGCCCGACGGCTACACAATCCTCATCCACCACATCGGTATGGCCACCACGCCGGCGCTGTACCGCAACCTGCGCTTCAAGCCGCTGGAAGACTTCGAGCCGATCGGCCTCATCAACGATGTGCCGATGACCATCATCGCCAAGCCGCAGTTTCCCGCGAACGACTTCAAGGAATTCCTCGCCTACATCAAGAAGAACAAGGATAAGGTGAGCTACGCCAACGCCGGCATCGGCGCCGCGTCGCACCTCTGCGGCATGCTCTTCATGAGCGCGATCGAGACCGACTTCCTCACTGTGCCGTATAAGGGTACCGCGCCGGCGATGAACGACCTGCTCGGCGGCCAGGTCGACTTCATGTGCGACCAGACCACAAACACCACCTCGCAGATCAAGAGCGGCAAAGTTAAGGCGTACGCCGTCACCTCCGCGAAGCGCGTGCCCTCGCTGCCCGATGTCCCGACGCTGCAGGAGCTAGGCCTGACGGGCTTCGAGGTCGGCATCTGGCACGGCCTGTACGCACCAAAAGGCACGCCGAAGCCCGTCGTCGATAAGCTCGTGTCCGCGCTGCAGGAGGCGCTTAAGGACGAGACCGTGCAGAAGCGTTTTGCCGAGCTCGGAGCCACCGCGTATCCGCCCGCGCAGGCAACCCCCGCCGCGCTGCAGAAGCACCTGAAGGCCGAGATGGACAAGTGGGCACCGCTCATCAAGAAGGCCGGCGTCTACGCCGACTGAACACACGGCCCCGGTGTGCGCGGCGCCGTGAAAAACCCGCCTTGGGATAGCGATTATTCCAGCACTTCGCGGCGCCGGTAGCAGCCGACCACATGGTCGTTCACCATGCCGACGGCCTGCATGAAGGCGTAGCAGATCGTCGAGCCGACGAAGCGGAAGCCGCGCCGCTTCAGGTCCTTGCTGAGCGCGTCGGACTCGGCGGT
>DATADT010000027.1:0-9917 GCA_036258355.1 Burkholderiales bacterium | reverse complement strand
AGCCGACGCCGCATGTCTAACGTTCGCGCCCAGCCTCGTGGAAGGCTTTTTGCACCGGCGAGAGGAGGTACTCGAGGACGGTGCGATCGCCGAGGTGGATCTCGGCGATGACCTGCATGCCCGGCGCGAGCGCGTAGCGGTGGCCGTCGCTCTCGAGATGCTGGTGCGCGAGGTCGATCAGGGTGCGGAAGGCGAGCGGGCCTGCGGAGCGGTCGCGGCCGGCGAGGCCGCCCGAGCGCGTGTTCGGGTTGGGCGACTCGGTGGCGTCGGCGCTTACCTGCGCCACGCTTCCTTCGAGCATGCCGTACTTCTGGAACTGGAACGCGGCCAGCTTGATCTTCGCGGGCTGCGCGGCGCGCACGAAGCCGATGTCGTCGTTCGACACCCAGACCTCGGCGCGCAGCTTCTCGCCCTGCGGGACAATGGTCATGAGGATGGTGCCCGGGGCCACGACGGTGCCCGGCGTGTGGGTGGCGAGGTCCTTCACCGTGCCCGACTGCGGCGCGCGCAGCTCGAGCAGCTCTTGGCGGTGGCGCTGCTTTGCGAGCTCCTGGCGCAGACGCTCGGCCTGCGGCGCGCTCTCCGCGCGCTCGGCCTGGAGCTGGCGGCGATAGTCGGCGCTGATCTGCGCGAGGCGCTTCTCGGACTGAGCGATCGTCGCCTTGGCGGCGGCGATCGTGTATTCCTGGCTCTTCAGGTCCTGCTCCTTCTCGATGCGCTCGCGCTGCTTGTCGGTGTACAGGAGACGCCCGGCGAAGCCGTCCTTGGAGAGCTTCTCGAACGCCTTTTCCTGGTCGCGGTAGTGCGGCAGCACCGCCAGCAGCTTTGCGCGCACCTCGTTCGCCGCAGCGAGGTCGTGGCGTGCCCGCTCTAGAGTGGTGCGCTCCTGCTCGAGCGCGGTCCGGTGGGCCGCGAGGTTCGCCCCGTACTGCGCCTCGGCTTGCGCGTACAGCGCCGGCGGGTCGTCGGCTTCGCGCACGAGCGGCTTGGAGGCGAGCTGCGCCTCGATGCGCCGCAGCGCGAGGTGCTTGGTGTGGTACTCCGCGCTGAGCGCGCGTCCGTCCGCGGCGAGCAGCGCCGTGTCCATACGCATCAGCACCTGCCCCTCGCGCACGAGCTCGCCCTCGCGGACGAATATCTCCTTGATCACGCCCTGCTCCGACGGCTGGACGATCTTCAGATACCCCGCCGGCACAAGCTTGCCGTCGGCCACGGCCACGATGTCGAGCTTGGCCAGCGCCGCCCAGCCAAGCGCCGCAGCGACGAGGCCGAGAAGCGCATACAGCACGCCGCGGCCAAGCGGCGCCGGCGGTCGGCTCTGCACCTGAAGGAGCGCCGGCTGGAAGTCGACCGGGTTGGCGTCGCGCGTCAGCTTCATGGCAGATGCAGCGCGCGGTCGACCTGCAGCCCCTGCGGAACCTGGTGGGCGATGAAGAGGACCGTGGCCGTGCCCTTGAGCCGGTTGATTGTCTGAGCCAAGCTCTCTGCGGTCTTCTCATCGAGGTTGCTCGTAGCCTCGTCGAAGATCAGCACCTTCGGTCGCTTGAGGAGCGCGCGGGCGATGGCGAGGCGCTGCTTCTGGCCGCCGGAGAGACCCACGCCGTGCTCGCCGAGGGCCGTCTGGTAGCCCTGCGGGAGTTTCTCGATGGTGTCGTGGATCGCGGCGGCGCGGCACGCGGCCACGATGTCCCCGAAGCTCGCGTGCGGGTTGGCCATGGCGACGTTGTCGTAAACGCTGCCGGAGAAAAGCACGGTCTCCTGCGGCACGATGCCGTAGACGAGTCGCAGCTCGTTCGCGCAGAGGTGGTCGATCTGCACCGAGTCGATCAGGATGCGTCCGTCGGCCGGCGGGTAGAACCCGAGGAGGAGCTTGGCGAGGGTGCTCTTGCCGCTGCCCGACGGTCCGCTCACGAGGACGAGCTCGCCCGGCTCGATCGCGAAGTTGACGTTGCGGAAGAGGTACGGATGGCGCTCGCTGTAGCGGAAGGAAAGGTCCTTGAGCGCGATCGCGCCGGAGCCGCTGGCGGCGCGGGCCGGCGCGAGCGCGTAGGGCTCGGCGGGTACGTTCATGATGTCGCCCAGGCGCCGTACCGCGATGCTCGCCTGCTGGAACTCCTGCCACAGGCCCGCGATACGCAGCATCGGCTGCGCCATGCGCACGGCGAACATCTGGAACGCAACCAGCATGCCGATGGTGAAGCCATCGCTCCGCATGACGAGGACCGCGCCGACGACCAGGATGCCGAGCGTCATCAGCTGCTCGAGCGCGTTGGCGACCACGTTGTAGGTGTTGGCGAGGTTGCGCGTGCCGAAGCTCGCGGCAAGGTAGGCCGAGAGGTAGTCGCCATAGCGCCGCTCGAGTACCGGCTCGAACTGCAGCGACTTCACCGTCTCGACGCCCGAAACGTACTCGGTCACAAATGCCTGGTTGCGCGCGCCGAGGAGGAACTGACGGTTCAGTTTCTCGCGCAACAGCGGCGTCACAAGCAAGCTCGTGATCGTCAGAAGAAAAACAATGCCTGCTGCGATGAGCGAGAGCTGCCAGCTGTAGAACAGCATCACCGCGATGATGACCGCGAGGAACGGCAGGTCGAGCACGAAGCAGATCGCGGCGCCGGTGATGAACTCGCGAATCGACTCGACACCCTGCAGGCGCGCCACCGTGGTGCCGGTCGGGCGGCGCTCAAAATAAGGCAGGGGCAGCCGGAAGAGATGACTGAACACCTGCGTCGCGAGCACCGCGTCAACGCGGTTCCCGGTGTGCAGCACGAGGTATTGCCGCATCCAGGTCATGGCGGCGTTGAAGACGAGGAAGATGCCGAGGCCGATGGCGATGGCGACGAGGGTGCTCTGCGTGTGGTGGACCACCACCTTGTCGATCACCACCTGGGTAAAGAGCGGCGTCGCGAGGCCAACGATTTGGATGGCGAGAGAGGCGAGGAGCACGTCGCGCCAAATGGCGCGGTGGCGCGCGAGCTCGGGAACGAACCAGCGGAACCCGAAGGCGCGCTTCCCGGCGACGTCGGGGTCGTCGGGCGCGGGCGGCGCCGGCGCGGCGAGGAGTACCGTCTGCTCGAAGCGTTCGGCGAACTCGCCGCGGGCGAGCGTGCGCGGCGCGTTCTCGCCGGCGAGCAGGTAGAGCAGGCGCTCGCCGTCGGCGCGCACGAGGAGCGCCGGCGTGGGCGGCGCCGGATCGTTCGCCGGCCGCCCCGCGGTGCGCACGAAGCCGAGGCACGGCAGCGGCAGGCTATCGAGCGCGTCGGCCCGCGCGCCGGCGAGGCCGGCCTTCAGGCCGCAGGCCTGAGCGGCCCGCAGGAGCGTCGCAAGATCGTAGGGCGGCGGGAACTGCTTGAGGACGAGCTCGGGATCGAAGGGAACGCGGTGCAAACGGCAAAGGCTGGCCAAGGCCCAGACAAAGCCGTCCGTGAGCACCGCATCGGCTGCAACCGGCCGCGCCCCCCGCGCGTCCATAGAAGCCTCCCCCGGTGCCACGCTACTCCAATGCCCGGGAAAGGGAATACTCCGGGAGTTCTAGAACTTCAGTTCTAGTCAGCCTAGCGAGAGACCGTGACGCGCCGCAGCGATGACTGCTTCGGCGCGAGTCGAGACTCCGAGCGCCGTAAAGATCGCGTGGGCATGCTGCTTCACCGTATTGGGAGCGATCGAGAGCTCGGAGGCGATGCGCTCGTTGTTATAGCCCTTGAGGATGAACCGCAGCACCTGTTTCTGACGTTCGGTGAGATCGAGCGCGGCCGTGCGGCGGCGCCGCGCCGGCCTTGCTTCCTCCACTGCGTCCTCCAGCGCTTCGGGCGGCACGTAAGTCCCGCCGGCCGCCACGACCTTGAGCGCGGCGATCATCACCGCGGGCTTCGAGGTCTTCGGGATATAGCCGTCAGCGCCGGCTTCGAGCGCGGCGACGATCGAGGCCCGGTCCGTGGTGCCGGAGAACACGACGAGCGGAACCTCCGGAAACTTGGAGCGGAAGCGCGCGAGCGCCTCGAGTCCCTCGCAGCCGGGCAATCCGAGGTCGAGGACTACGAGCTCCGGAATCTCCTCGCGAGAGGCGCGCGCGATGCCGGCTTCGAGAGTGGACTCCGTGGCGACATCGACTTCGCCAAGCGCCTTGGCGAGCACTGCGGGCACGATTTCTTGGATCAACGGATGATCATCGATGACCAGGGCGCGCATGTGCGAAATATTACCTGCGGCGCAGCGACTCGAACAGGCAGATGCCGGCCGAGACCGAGACGTTCAGGCTTTCGACTTCGCCGCGCATCGGGATGCGCACGAGAAGATCGCAGCTCTCGCGCGTGAGGCGCCGCATGCCCTCGCCCTCGGCACCGAGCACCCATGCAATTGATTGAGGAAGATCAGCCTCATAGAGCGTTTTATCTGCGCGTTCATCGGCGCCCACGACCCAGATGTTGCGCTCCTTGATCTCGGTGAGAGTACGCGCAAGGTTCGTAACCATCAGATAAGGCGTAGCTTCTGCCGCTCCGCTCGCGACTTTCGAGACAACCGGGGTAATGCCTGCAGCGCGGTCGCGCGGCGCGATTACTGCGTGCGCACCCGCGGCGTTCGCCACGCGAAGGCAGGCACCGAGATTGTGCGGGTCGGTGACCCCGTCGAGCACGAGAAGTAGGGGATTCTTGACTTGTTCGAGAATCTGGTTGAGGTCGTCGGCGACGTTCTTCACCTCGACCCGCGCCACGACGCCCTGGTGCCGGCCGCCGCCGTAGAAGCCATCGAGCCGTTTCGTCGGAACCCGCATGACCCGCACGCCCGCGCGCTCGGCCATCGCCACGAGATCCTTGCCGCGCGCATCGTTGCGCGTCTCGTCCAGGAAGACTTCGACGACGGATTTCGGGTCGGCGCGCAGCCGCGCGAGCACGGCGTGGAAGCCGAAGACTACGCGCGGCTCTCTCTGTTGAGTACGGCTCAAGCGCCGGTGAGCGGGATAGCGGCGATGTCGGTGATTGCCATTAGAAGCGGCACAGGCGATCGCTGAACACGCCGCGGGAGGCGACCCGCGTGTTGTGCTGCTCGATGGCGTGGTTGGCCGAGCGTTTCATGCGCGTAGCCTGTGCGCATTAGCTCTGCGCGTCAACGGGGACGTCTATGCCGGAACGAAATCGATCTTGCGCGTCTCCAGATCCACGCGCACGAGCTTCACCGTCATCCGGTCGGCGAGGCGGTAGCGCTTGGCGGTGCGCTCGCCGAGCAGCATGTGGCGCGCGGCGTCGAACTGGAAGTAGTCGCGGCCGAGCTCCGAGATGTGGACCAGGCCGTCGACGAAGTAATCGTCGAGCGTCACGAAGAGGCCGAACGGCACCACGCCGGTGATGCTGCCGGAAAAGGTGCGCCCCACGTGGTCGCGCATGTAGTAGCACTTGAGCCAGTTCTCGACGTCGCGGCTCGCCTCGTCGGCACGCCGCTCGGTCTCCGAGCAGTGCCGGCCGAGATCTTCCCAGTCCTGTTCGACATATTTCTTCTGGGCCAGGGCCGCCTTGATCGCGCGATGCACGAGAAGATCGGGATAGCGCCGGATCGGTGACGTAAAGTGCACGTACGCGTCGAAGGCGAGGCCGAAGTGGCCCACATTGCTCGGGCTGTATACCGCCTGCTTGAGCGAGCGAAGGAGGATCGTCTGCAGTAGGCCGAAGTCGGGCCGCTTGCGGATGCGCTCGAGTAGCCGCGCGTAGTCCTTCGGCTGCGGGATCTCCCCGCCGGGAAGCTGCAGGCCGAGCTCGGCGAGGAAATCGCGCAGCGCGGCGACCTTGTCGGCGGCGGGCACGTCGTGCACGCGGTACAGCACGGGCTGCTTGCGGGTGTGGAGCAGGTTGCCGGCGCAGACGTTCGCCGCGAGCATGCACTCCTCGATGATGCGGTGCGCGTCGTTGCGCGCCTCGGGCACGATGCGCTCGATCTTTCCGCGCGCGTCGAACACCATGCGCGTCTCGAGCGTGTCGAAGTCGATCGCGCCGCGCCGGCTGCGCTCCGCGTAGAGCGCGTGGAAGAGCTCGTAGAGCACCCGCAGGTTCTCCGGCGCGCTGTGCCGCGCGGATTCTTGCGCGGCGGACCCTGCTCTTCCCGACGAGAGCTTGTCCCAGACCTCCGTGTACGTCAGGCGCGCGCGCGAGCGGATGACGGCTGCGTAGAACTCGTAGCGCCCGACCTCGCCCTGCGGCGTGATGACCATCTCACACGCCATCGCCAATCGGTCGACGTTCGGGTTGAGCGAGCAAAGCCCGTTGGAAAGCTTCTCCGGTAGCATCGGGATCACACGCCGCGGGAAGTACACCGACGTGCCGCGCTCGCGCGCATCCCGGTCGAGAGCATCGCCGGAGCGCACGTAGTGGCTGACATCCGCGATCGCCACCCAGAGGCGCCAGCCCCGCTTTCCTTCCCCTTGCTCGCGGCGCGCGTACACCGCGTCGTCGAAGTCCTTCGCGGTCTCGCCGTCGATCGTGACGAATTCAAAAGCGCGCAAGTCTCTCCGGTTCTCGAGATCTTCCGTTTGAACAGAATCCGGCAGCGAGCGCACCTGCGCCAGAGCCTTCCCGGAGAATTCGTGCGGCAGGTCGAACTTGCGCACCGCGATCTCGATCTCCATGCCGGGATCGGCGTGGTGGCCGAGCACCTCGGCGACGCGTCCGACTGGCTGAGCGTGCGGGCCCGGCTGCGCCACGAGGTCGACCGTCACCACCTGACCGGCCTTGGCCCTGCCCGCCTCGGCCGGCGGCACGAGGATGTCGTGCGCGATGCGCCGGTCCTCGGGCACGAGGAAGAGCACGCCGTGCTCGGAGTGCAGCCGACCGACGATCCGGCGGTTCGCGCGCTCGAGCACCTCCACCACCTCGCCAATGGCGCGGCCGCGCAAATCGCGTCCAGCGATGCGCGCAGCGACGCGGTCACCGTGCATCAGCTGCCGCATCTCCGCCGGCGGCAGGAAAATGGACGCTCCGCCTTCGTCCGGCACGAGGAAGCCATGGCCGTCGGGATGGCCTTCGACGCGTCCGGCGACGAGCGCGATGCGCTTCGCGACCAGCAGGCTGCCGGCGCGGTTCTGCACCACTTCACCCGAGCGCTCGAGCTCGCCGAGCGCGCGCTCGAAGTCGCGCCGCGCGTGGCGCGCCACGTGGAGCCGCGAGGCGAGCTCGTCGCGAGTAAGCGGTGCGCGCGCCGCGTTCAGGGCATGGAGGATGCGTTGCGCATCCGGAGCATCGCGGTTCGCTCTTTGCCTTCGCCGCAACGCGGTTCTTTTCGCCTTTTTCTTTGACACCTCAGATACCTGCAACTAAAATCGCGCCTCCCCTGCCGAGGTGGCGGAATTGGTAGACGCACTAGGTTCAGGTCCTAGCGGTGGCAACACTGTGGGGGTTCGAGTCCCTTCCTCGGCACCAACCCGACGCTAGCACCCGGTAGCAAGTTCTCCAGCTTCGCCTCCCCTCGGATCGCATAGTCTCTTCGACCGTCCCGGACAACAGGAGTGCATTTGATCGGACCGGCCAGAAGCTTCCGTAACGCCTGCCGGGCAAGGGGTACATCGGCGTGCATCAATTCCTGAAACTTACTCATGCGCCCGATTATGGCTTGCTTCAGCCTTTCGAGTTCCCCGTCCTTTACTTGCAGGCGGTGAGGCGACCGGGCCAGCTCGTCCTTCAGCGTAGTTATATGGTGCTCCCGATTGTGAATTTCAAGCATCACGCTTTCCGGGGCTTTACCTTGAGCGCAGGCCGCAACGAGGTTATCCCGCTCGCGCGTCAGCTGCTTGATTTCCGCCTCTAGCTTCTTGCTCGTGTCGGGTTCCTGCTTGCGGCGTTCCTTGGCGAGCTGCAATGCACGCTCAACTACATCGCTGACGGCATCGGGCGTGAGGATTACCTTCTCGATGGCGCTAATCACTTTCCGATCCAATACCTCCTGACCCCCGCGCCAGTTGTTAGCGCAAACCGTCTTCCCACGATTCGAGTTATAGGAGCAGGCGTAGCGAGCGTACAGCTTGCGGCCCGCGCCTAAGCCTTTCGTTGCGACCATCGAAGCACCGCACAGCCCGCATCGAGCAAGGCCGGATAGCAGATAGTTGGATACTCGTCCAGTCTCAGGCCTTCCCCATAGCGTGCCGCTCTGCTCGCGGATGTAGTTTTCTCGGACGTTCTTCAGCCGCTTCTGCACGGCGTCCCAAAGCTTCTGGTCGATGATGCGTAGATCAGCAGACCGATCCGCAAGCGTGGGCTTGCCAGCTATCTCGCGCTTCTGGGTGCCACCGCGATACACGCGCCGTATCCGACCGTAAGGAATCTGGCCGATGTAGCGGGTCGAGTACAGCATGGCTCGAATGCTGGATGATGCCCATGAGCCAGTGCCGGTACGCGGCCCAGGTGGTCTCTTGCCTCCAAAGTATTTCTTGCTTTCCTTGCGGTAGCGGTCATCGCCATTCAGGGCCTTGGCGATGGCCTGCATGCCATGACCGTCCCGGTACATGGTGAAGATGCGGCGCACGATCTCAGCTTCCTGTTCGTTGATCTTGTGATCGACGTGCGAGCGCGAGCCGTTATCGCCGGGAACTTCCACGTTTTCATAACCGAAGCACCGGCCTCCAGTGACGTAGCCTTGCTTGGCACGCTCCACCAGCTTCGAGCGGGTTCGCTGTCCGGCCTTGATCCGCTCCACAGCCGAAGCGTACCCACGAAGCGTAAGAAAGATTTGCTGCTCCGGGGTGTCGGCCTTCTCCTCTTCGTCGGTCAGGTAGTAAAAAATGCGGACGCCGCTCTCGATGATGCTGACTACGAATGCAGCGTTGCGCGTAATGTCGCGGCCAAGGCGTGATGGCTCTGACATAACCAGCACATCAAACGGCGGCTTGCCACGCTTAGGCAGACAAGCGAGCAGTTGAACGAGGCCGGGCCGATTCACGTACTCCGCGCCGCTGATTCCATCGTCCTTGAATACGTGCTCGTCGCTGACCGTCCAGCCTTTCTTCTTGATATAGGCGATAGCTCGCTCATGCTGGTGCTCTACGCTCTTGTTCTTGGTATCCCGCACATCATCGGCGCTAACCCTACAGTAGATCGCGCACCTGAGCGTCGGCCCGCTAGCGGCACCGATACGCAAGGGTGTGACTCTTGGTTTCAGCCTCATGATCTCTCCCCAAAGTCCGATTTCTGAATGGCACGAAATGCCCGGCGAGCGCAGCCGGAATCGAAGGCGATAGAGCGCGGAGCCTTAAGTTTCACGCCAGCGGCTTTACATCCCGCCGTCAACAAACTGAAGACCATTACCTTTTCGAGCGGGCGTGCTCTACCACAGTACGCGCATTGAAGTTTGCTACGATGATTGACAGCCATGATGCCTCCTGTGTAGTCAGGTGGTTCTTGGTCAGGCGGGCGGAGTGCTCTAACACTCCGTTCCGCCGCTTTGCCACCCCGAGAAGCGAGCGGCAAGGGAAAGTCTAGCTCCACCCATGGCGCGGCCTCGATTCGCCGCGAGAGTGACCGACATGGCGCGATTCTTCCCCTAGAAAAATGTCGCCGCAGCATCACCGCGCGATCAAGATCGTGAGCGTGCGCGTGTCCCCCTGCGCTACCGCAAACTCGGGACGCACGAACGGTGGTAGAGCACCAGCGGCGGGTACGCCCGAGATCCACCGCGATTCTGTTCCGGTCGCAAAAGCGCAGATCACCACTATTTCGACGCTGGAACGGCAATTGCTACCTCCTGTGTGAGTGGTAAAGAAGGAGGTTTCGATGAACAAGATTGTTATTGTCTCTTCGGTAGTTACGTTTGCAGCACTCGTCGGCTGCCGTTCCGACCCGGTCACGCCGGCGCCCGCGCCAGTGGTCATCACGCCGCCCCCGGCGGTGGTGACTACGCCGGCGCCGACTGCCTCGCCGCCGACCACGGTAGTAGTGGTGCAG
>DATADT010000026.1:0-4123 GCA_036258355.1 Burkholderiales bacterium | reverse complement strand
GCGGGCGAGACGGTGGCGCTCCTCGGGCCGAACGGCGCCGGCAAGTCCACGCTGCTCGCCGCGATCACCGGCACGATCGCACGGCGCGACGGCGAGATTGTTTTCGAGAATGCGAACCTGGTACGTGAGCCGAGCCACGAGATCGTAGCCCGCGGTGTACGGCTCGTGCCGGAAGGGCGCCTCGTGTTCGCGCCGTTCAGCGTCGCGGACAATCTGCGCCTCGGCGCACTTCGACTGAAGGGCGACTTGCGCGAGCGCTTCGAGTACGTCTATGGGCTCTTTCCCAGGCTCGCCGAGCGGGCAGCGCAGCCGGCCGGGACGCTTTCGGGCGGGGAGCAGCAGATGCTCGCGATCGGGCGCGCCCTGATGAGCAAGCCGCGGCTCCTCCTGCTGGACGAGCCTTTCCTCGGGCTCGGGCCGCTTGTTGTACAGCAGATAAGAACAGCGCTGGAGCGACTGCGCACGATCGGGCTTACCATGCTGATTGTCGAGCAGAAGCTCGACATCGCGCTTTCGTTCGCGCAGCGCGGCTACGTGCTCATTAAGGGGAAGATCGTGCTGGAGCAGCCGACCGAAGAGCTGGCGCGCCGCTCGGACCTCAAGGACCTTTACTTCTCGCTCGCTACGTCTGGGGTTACTTCCTTACCCGCATCCGCTCGACCCACGGCTTGAAGCCGGCGAGGAGGTCGGCGAGGAACTTGCGCGTCGTGTCGTCCGTGAGCTTTCCATCGGTGAACTTGCTCGGCCCGGCGCCGATGAAGACCTCGGGGCGCGGCAGCACGTGCGCCCAGAGCTGGCCGAGGATGCGGCGCAGGTCGTACTGAACGCGCGCGCCGCCGAGCGGCCCGGGCGTCACGGAGAAGATCGCCACCGGCTTGTCCTGCCAGGATTGGTTCGGCGGGCGCGAGGCCCAGTCGATCGCGTTCTTGAGCGCGGCGCTGAGGGAGAAGTTGTATTCGGGGCTCGCGATGAGCACGCCGTCGGCCTCGGCGATCTCGGCGCGCAGGCGCTTCGCCGGCTCCGGCATCCCGGCATCGAACACGTCCTGGTTGAAGATCGGCAGGTCGGCGATACTCGTGATGCGCAGCGTCATGCCCTCAGGGAGAAGCTCCTGGCAGGCGCGCAGCGCCGCCATGTTGAGCGAAGCCTTGCGCAGGCTGCCGCAGATGCCGAGGATTTGCATGGCGCGCAGTCTAGCGGCGCCGGGGGAGCCGCGCGAGGCTGTTTCGAGGTTCAGGGAACACTGGGGGTTGGTTGAAAGCGCTGATTTTCCTTTCGCTTCTCGCCGCTGCGGGCGCCCAGGCGCAGCAGCTCGAGCCGCGCACCTATTCGAACGTCCCCGTCGGGATGAATTTCTTCATCGCCGGCTACGCGTATTCGTCGGGCGGGCTTGCCACGGATCCCGCGCTGCCGCTGGAGAACGCCCACCTCGACATCCACGCGCCGTTCGTCGCCTATGCCCGAGCCTTCGACGCCTGGGGCAAGTCGGCAAAGTTCGACGCGGTGCTAGCCGGCGGCTGCTTGTCAGGCGAGGCGGAATCGGACGGCGTGCCCGTTTCGCGCGACATCTGCGGCGGCCTCGACCCGGTGATCCGCGTAACGGTCAACCTGTATGGCGCGCCGGCAATGGGGCTGGCGGAGTTCCGCGGCTACCGGCAGGACCTGATCGTCGGCGTGAGTCTTCAGGTTGGCGTGCCCCTTGGGCAGTACGACCCCGACCGGCTCGTCAACCTGGGCACGAACCGCTGGGCCTTCCGCCCGGAAGTCGGCATTTCGAAAAGGCTCGGCTTTATGACCGCCGAAGCCGCGGTGGGCGCGAGCTTATACACCACCAACGACGACTACTTCGGCGGCAGGCGCCGCGAGCAGGACCCGATCGTTTCTGCCCAGCTGCATCTCATCTTCGAATTCGCGGGGGGGAGGTGGCTCGCGCTGAACGGCACCTACTACGCCGGCGGGCGCAGCACCGTGAACGGCGTGGAGCAGAACGACGAGCTCGGCAACTCGCGCCTGGGTGCGACGTTCGCCTGGCCGCTCGACCGGAATCATTCGATCAAGCTGCACGCGAGCGACGGCATCTCGGTGCGCGCCGGCGGCGACTTCACGACCTTCGGGGTCGCCTGGCAATACCGCTGGGGCGGGGGTCTCTAGGATACCGGTAGGATAGAATCAGGCCGCGGGGACAAGGCAGACTCCCCGGTAGACGCCCGGCGTCCAAGATCTGCGAGGAGCGATCGTGGACGCATCCCGCAACCTTCCCATCCTGATGAGCGCGCGCTCGCTGCGCGCGTTTGCCGACGGCTACGTGGCGGTGCTGCTGCCAGCGTACCTCCTCGCGCTCGGCTACGGCACTTTCGAGGTCGGACTCCTCGCCACCGTCACGATGCTCGGCTCGGCGGCCGCGACGCTCGCGGTCGGGCGCTGGGGCCATCGCTTCGAGCTTCGCCGCCTGCTGATCGCGGCCGCGGCGCTCATGGCGCTGACCGGCCTGGCGTTCGCGGCGTTCTCGTCGCTCTGGCCCCTGCTCCTCGTCGCAATGGTGGCGCCGCTCAACCCGGGCGGCGGTGATGCGAGCGTGTTCTATCCGCTCGAGCACACTGCGCTTGCGGCGGCCGCGCCAGCTCAGTCGCGGACCTCGGCTTTTGCGCGCTACAGCTTCATCGGCTCGCTGTTCGGGGCGATCGGCGCGCTCGTCTCCGGCGCACCGGAGTGGCTCGCGGCGCGCGTGGGCTTCGCGCCGCTCGAGGCAATGAAGCTCATGTTCGTCTTGTACGGCGCGATCGGCCTCGTCGTCGGCGTGCTCTATTCGCGCTTCGGCACGGTGCGCGCCGTCGCCGACAGCCCGCGTGCTCTCGGGCCCTCGCGCGGCGTGGTATGGAAGCTCGCCGCGCTTTTCAGCGTCGATTCGTTCGCGGGCGGCTTCGCGATTAACGCGCTGCTCGCGCTGTGGCTCTTCCAGCGCTTCGAGCTTTCGCTCACCGCCGCGGGCGCCTTCTTCTTCTGGGCAGGGCTGCTCACCGCGATGTCGCAGCTCGCCGCCGCGCCGCTCGCGCAGCGCATCGGCCTGATCAACACCATGGTCTTCACCCACCTGCCGGCGAACCTGTGCCTCATCGCCGCCGCGTTCGCACCCACCTTGCCGGTCGCGCTCGCGCTCCTGTTCGTGCGCAGCGCGCTCTCGCAGATGGATGTCCCGGCGCGCAGCGCGTATGTCATGTCGGTCGTGACGCCAGAGGAGCGGCCGGCGGCGGCGAGCTTCACCGCAGTTCCGCGCAGCCTCGCCTCCGCGCTCAGCCCGTCGCTCGGCGGCGCGATGCTCGCCGCCGGGGCGATGGCCGCGCCGCTCGTCGTGTGCGGGGTGCTCAAGTCGCTCTACGACCTCGCGCTGCTTGCCATGTTTCGCAGGGTGCGTCCGAAGCATTAGGATGCGGAGTTTTGAACGCATGGGAGACCCGATGCTACGCACCGTTCTGCTGTTTGCCGTTTCCTGGTTCGCCGCCGCGGCGGTTCAAGCGCAAGCCCTCGAGGGCCGGCTCAAGAAAATCGCGGAGACGAAGACGATCGCCATCGCCTACCGGACCGACGCGGTTCCGTTCTCGTACGTCAACGAGCGCAAGCAGGTCGACGGCTTCTCGATCGAGCTGTGCAAGCGCGTCGTCAACTCGATCGAGCGCCAGCTCAACATCCAGCCGCTCAAGATCGAGTGGGTGCCGGTGACGGTCCAGTCGCGGTTCGAGGCGGTGGCGAAGGGGCGAGCGGACATGGAATGCGGCTCGAGCACCATGACCCTCACGCGGATGAAGGAAG
The DNA here is from genome assembly GCA_036258355.1 of Burkholderiales bacterium. GTDB lineage: Bacteria > Pseudomonadota > Gammaproteobacteria > Burkholderiales > SG8-39 > SCGC-AG-212-J23. Next base: position 316 of record DATADT010000026.1, on the reverse strand, counting down.
TGGACTTCTCGAGCATCATCTTCGTCGAGTCGACGGGGCTCCTCGTCAGGACGGTATCCGGCCTGCGCTCGCTCTCGGACATGTCCGGAAAGACGATCGCGGTCGTCGGCGGCACGACCAACGAGCGCGCCCTCAACGCGCAGCTCAAGCGCCGCCAGCTCAACGCGACCGTGATGCCGTTCGGCTCGCGCGACGAGGCGCTCGCCGCGCTCGAGGCAGGCAAGGCCGACGCCTTCGCGAGCGACAGGCTGCTCCTCGTCGGCGCGGTGACGACGTCCAAGGACCCGCGCGCGCTGAGCCTGCTTGGCGACCATCT
>DATADT010000025.1:0-5820 GCA_036258355.1 Burkholderiales bacterium | reverse complement strand
TAGGGGGTCATCAGGCACGCGCATGTCGAGTAAACGGACGCCGACGATTCATCAGTACAAGGTCTCGCTCCGTGACATCTCTCCGGCTATTTGGCGTCGGATCCAGGTTCCACAGAGCTACACCTTCTGGGATTTGCATGTGGCGATTCAAGACTCAATGGGATGGCTCGACTGCCATCTTCACACGTTCCGATTTCCGCAGGCCGTTGGAAAACGCCCCGTTGAAATTGGAATTCCAGACGGCGAAAGCGACCACCCAGTCTTGCCGGGTTGGGAAGTTCGCCTCGGCGACTACTTCAGCCGACCAGGAGTCGTCGCGCTGTACGAATATGACTTTGGGGACGGCTGGGAGCACGACGTTTTGTTCGAGGATGTTTTGACAAGCGAACCTAAGCAGAAATATCCGCGGTGCATCGCCGGAGAACGCGCCTGCCCCCCCGAAGACTGCGGAGGTCTGCCTGGTTATGAGCATCTTGTGGACGTACTTCGCCAACCGAAGCACCCCGAGCACGCAGAGTCCGTTGACTGGCTCAAAGGACACGCCAAGAACTATTACCCATTCGATCCGGACAACTTCAATGAGCACGCAGTGCGCTTTAGCGATCCGAAGAAGCGATGGGCCAAGGCATTCGCGATCAGAGGAAACCGATGACCCCTAACAGCGCGGCGGAGAGCGACGCCTACGAATCAGCGCTGCGCGCTTTGTTTGGCGCGCGCCTCGCCGCGAACGTTAGCTGACTCCAAATGACCATCCGGCTAATCAGCGCAAAAGGCGTGGGCGACGATCTAGCAGCCGGTCGCATTACAGCGAGGGAACAATCGCTGTATCTCATAGCCAGCTTTCTTATTTGGATAATTCCAGCTTATTTGTTTCTCTTTCCGACCCCACGAACAAATGATCCCCAATTCTTCTGGTTGGTATGGCTTATCGAGCTAGCCTTTCTGGTTCTGTTTTGCGTCGTAGGAATTGGATTCTGCCTTGGGAAGTGCCGAGTTGACCCAACGAGGCATTTTCTAGTGGATTTCTCCTGTCTCAACGCACCCGTCTCGCTCACTACGCTCACTGTTGTATGGGGCGGCTTCTACATTCTTACGGAACTTGTCTTTGCGCTGCTAGGCGGAACGTTTCCGTGGCTTATGTCCTCGCGCGCATACGACGTAGTTCGACTGTTTGCGTCCGCTGGCGCAGTATTCATTGTCTTCCTACGAATCGGGAAGCATATGAATCGTGTGTCGCTGATAAGGGAGTCAGCTAACAACACAGTCGAGAGGGACGCGCGCAAGAGCGGCGCGCGCCCCTTACTGTGAGCGTTTAGGCGGCTTAGGGAAGCGTTCCCGCTGAGACTGGCACAATGACGCGGTGGACTTCGAGATCCTGGGCGAAATCACGGTCCTTGAGACCATTGCTATAGGCCGCGGCATTCGAGATCTCAGACGCTTGCAGCGGAGTTATGACAAGGGGCGATGGAGGAAGATGAAGGGCTCAGCACGCTTCATTGGCATGAGGCGCACGGAATCGGAAAGAAGGAATTCAAGCGAAAGAGATACTTGGACGAATAGCTATGAAACAACGCAAACCTCGAACTACGTTCGCTGTATGCATAGATAACCGTGGCTACCCGGCATCGCTAGAGCTGCACAAGATCTACCGCGTCATTGCAGATGACGCGGCGGCAGCCGATGGCGATATCCGGGTCATCGATGAAAGCGGAGAGGATTACCTTTACTCGGCGATCCGGTGTGTCGAGATTGAGCCGCCACAGACAGTGAGGCGCTCTCTTCTGCATGCAGCGAATGCCCCCTAACACCTATGAGGCCCCGACGCGCGCGCGGGCGTCTCGGTTCATCAACCGCCGTGCCGGGCGCGCCGGTGAGCGTGGACGTTGAGCGTCACAAGAACTGCCGAGGTGACCATGGACATCGACACCGAGAAGGTCGACGCAGCTGTTCTGGCCGTGCTGTATCTGACTCTCCACGAAGGAATGCGTGCGTGGAAAGGAGTCGATTGGGACGCCCTGGCTCGACTCCACGAGAAGGGCCTTATCCACGATCCCGTCGGAAAACAGAAATCAGTGGTCTTCACCGACGACGGGCTTCGCGAGGCCGAGCGCTGTTTCCATGAGCTGTTCGCCAAGCGGTAGCTTGTGCTAGGCCGTCCCTTCGTGCGCACGCCTGTGACGGCCAACCCGGCGATGAACCGGCCGGTTATCTTTGACGTTGGGCATCGTATGATGCGTAGAACGGTCTGACTATGGACCACAAGCAGGTCTCCGACACCTGGGAGCGCGGGAGTCCATACGAGCAGTACGTAGGCCGTTGGAGCCGCCAGGTGGCGCCGCTCTTTCTCTCGTGGTTGAGCGTTCCGGCCGGCCGGAGATGGCTCGACGTGGGATGTGGCACAGGGGCGCTATGTGCGGCGATCGCGGACCGCTGTTCGCCCTTGTCGGTTGCCGGTGTCGAGCCTTCGGAGGGATTTCTCAAGACGGCAACGGAGAATCTCGCGGGCCGGACAGCGCTTCACCAAGGCAGCGCGACGGCGATCCCACTCGGTGACGCGTCAGTCGATGTGGTGGTCTCTGGACTAGTCCTAAACTTCATTCCGGATCAGCCTGCCGCGCTCCTCGAGATGGCGCGGGTAACAGGTAAGGGCGGCATGATCGCCGCCTACGTGTGGGATTACGCGGGAAAGATGGAGCTCATGCGGTTCTTCTGGGATGCGGCGGTCGAGCTCGACCCGAACGCCGCAAAGCTGGACGAAGGTACCCGCTTCCCGCTGTGCCGCCCGGAGGCGCTCGAGAAGCTCTTTGCCGGCGCCGGATTGAAAGAGGTCGAGGTGAAGCCTATCGACATACCAACGTCGTTTGCGGATTTCGATGACTACTGGCAGCCTTTCCTCGGCGGCCAGGGGCCGGCGCCCGCCTACGCTATGTCGCTCAACGAGACAGCGAGGGCGCGCCTACGGGACCGTATACGAGAGCGCATGCCAACCGAAGCAAACGGGTCGATCTCGTTGACTGCTCGGGCTTGGGCAGCTCGCGCCAGAGTCACAGCGTAGGCGATGCCCAACCCAGCGCTCCAGCGGACGCGCCGCAAGCGGCGCGCCGCTGAGCTTGGGCGTTGGGCAGCAACCGGCAGATCCCGACTGTGTGATGTGTATTCTCCACGGGGAGGGCAATGGGAAACATAGCCAGACTACGAGAGTTCATTCAGTCGTTCACTAGTTTGGTCGAGGAGACTGATGCCGACGAGAAGCGCATTTTTGTGGACGGCAAGGATCTCCTTTCAAAGCTCATACATCACGATGATTGGTTGCCGGACGCGTTTGCCCAGCCGCATCCGGAGCGGTATCAGCAGTACTTGTTGTATTGCGACCCGATTGAGCGCTTCTCTGTGGTTAGCTTCGTGTGGGGACCGGGGCAGAAGACACCGGTGCACGACCACACCGTATGGGGCATGGTGGGTGTGATGCGGGGCGCTGAATCATGTGAGGAATTCGCCTTGCAACCGGCAACCGGGCGCTTGCTGTCGAAAGGCACACATGAGCTGAGGCCTGGCGGTATCGACTTAGTGTCACCACGTGTCGGCGACATTCATAGGGTATCGAACGCCCTAGCGGATCGTGCGTCAGTTAGCATCCACGTCTACGGCGCCAATATCGGAGCCGTAAAGCGTCATGTGTACGAACCCGATACAGGGGACAGCAAGGCCTTTGTTTCTGGGTACTCGAACGTCTTCATCCCGAATCTCTGGGATCGCTCACTGGAGACGGCGGCTGTGGACGAATGACTGCCGGCCAACCAGCCCATGCAGCGGACCGCTTCGAAGCGGCTTGCGCCCGCTTCCCCGCGGCCGCTGATGGGCGACGTTAGGCAGCAACATGAACCTCGCACTCCGAAATGCGTACGAGGCTGAGCTACGCGCCGCCAATACCGCGACGGTCGGAGGAAAAGTCGAAGTTGCGTTTCATCATCTCGAGCGCGCCCACATCCTCAGTCAGCGTTACACGTCGGAACATGTTCGCGTGCATTGGCTCATGCTTCGCCTCGGGGCTTCAGTGGGCGCCTGGCGCGAGGTGATTGGTCAATCGACGCGAATCGTCGCGGCAGCGGTGTTCTCTCGTATCTGGGTGCCAATTGGAAACACCGGCCGCGCCAATGTCAGCGCCATCAAGCCCATGTCGGTTCCGGACGATCTACGTTCCCTGTTGGAAAATCGTGATGTCTAGAAATACGCAGCGCAACTCAAGCAGCGCGTCGTGGCACTAATAATCGGAGTGTCTCTTGCGTTGGCTGTGGGTGTGCTGTACACAACCTTTCGCCTTGATCGCGACCGGGCATTTTATCCAACCGTGACGATCGTAATCGCGTCCTACTACGCCCTATTCGCGGTTATGGGGGCGTCTACACACACCCTCGTTCTCGAGTCGCTGGCTGGAGCGGTATTCCTATTGGCTGCCGTGTATGGTTTCAGATCATCCCTCTGGGTTGTGGTGGCTGCGCTGGCCGCACACGGGATCTTTGATCTCGTTCACGGCTCTGCCATTCCCAATCCCGGCGTGCCGACCTGGTGGCCGGAGTTCTGCCTCGCGTACGACGTGACGGCCGCTGTGTACTTGGCGTGGTTACTTAAGAGCGGGCGAATCCGTGCTGCAGCCTAACCCCTATGAGGCCCCGACGCGTCAAGGGGTAAAGAATTTCCGGCGCGGAGCAGAGCTCGAGCTGAATTTTCTCGACCGTCGTTCCTGCTCTTGCTACACCTGACTTGGTTTCAGGTGGCGGGTTTCGCAGGCAATGCCTGGTCCAAACACCTATCGTGGGTCAGACGCCGGCGCTCCATTACCGCCGGCGTCGTCGCGCGTTGGGCGCGACGCCCGGGAAACGACTTCAGGCCCTTTCCGGCGCATTCAATGCGTCGGGTTCGGATCACGAGGATCCCATCCGGTTAGTGCCGCGCTCGGGTCAGGGGCAGGCAAAGCAAAGAGCGTCCACGACGTTGAGTCGGGAGATTCGGTGCTGCGGCAGCGTCCAATCAACGCGCAGGGCTGCCGGGCAATAGCGTTGCGGCCACGGTCGCAGCGTGCTCAAGGCATAGAGACATCGGTCGACCGGATACTTTCGGGCCGCCTACCCTATGGGCTCCAGTTAGAACGTTTGCGGTTGCGCGCCGCGGCACCGAATCTCTCAATGGGCGAAGAAGCGCTCGGCGTCGAAGGGCTCGCCGCGCCTGAGCATGAAGTACACCGCACGGGCGAGTTTGGCCGCGATGATCGCCAGGCTCTTGCCCTTCCCATGCTTGGCAGCTAGCCGCGCGCGCAGCGCCTGCGCCGGCTTGTTCGCCCGCAGGAAGCACACCGCCGCTTCCGAGAACGCCCACTTCAGGTGCGCGTTGCCGATCTTTCGGCCCGAGTGTCCCAGGACCTTGCCGCCGGACTCCCTAGTGGGCTTTACCAGCCGGCCATAGGACAGGAACTGCTGCACCCGGGCAAAGCGGCCGATGTCCTGGATCTCGTAGAGGATCGAGAGGCCCAACACCTTGCCCATGCCGTGGATCGTGCGCACGATCGCGAGCGCCACCGGATCGTGTGCCTGGGCGTTCGACTCTAGGTAACGCTCCAGGGCCGGTAATTCTCGGTCGTAGTGCTCAATCAGCGACAGATCCGTCGCGATCGAGCGGCGCACTTGCGGCTCGGCGAAGTGCTCGAGCAGCCCCGAACGCTCCGCGGGCCGCGCGGGCCGAACACCTAGCGCTGGCAGGTTGTACTGGTGATTGGTGTTCGTGATGTGCGCGAGCAGCTCCGCGCGCTGGCGCATGAGGTAGTTG
>DATADT010000024.1:0-2429 GCA_036258355.1 Burkholderiales bacterium | reverse complement strand
GGGGACGCCATGGCGGCGCATCACCTGCTGCACCGCCTCGGCCAGCACCTCCCAGTTCGCGTCGAGGTCGGCGGCGAGCCGTGCCCGGTCGGCCTCGAGCTTCGCCAGGCCGCGCAGGCAGGCGCCATAGGCGAGCAGCGTGTGGCCGAGCGCCGTGCCCACGTTGCGCATCGCCGTGGAGTCGGAAAGGTCGCGCTGCCAGCGCGACACCGGGAGCTTCTCGGCAAGGTGGCGCAGCAGCGCGTTCGCAACGCCGATATTGCCCTCGGAGTTCTCGAAGTCGATCGGGTTCACTTTGTGCGGCATGGTCGAGGAGCCGACCTCGCCCGCCTTCACTTTCTGCCGGAAGTAGCCGAGCGAGATGTAGCCCCACACGTCGCGGTCGAGGTCGAGCAGCACGCTATTCGCGCGCGCGTAGGCGTCCAGGAGCTCCGCGAGCCAGTCGTGCGGCTCGATCTGCGTGGTATAGGGGTTGAACTCGAGCCCGAGACGCTCGACGAAGCGCCGGCAGAAACGCTCCCAGTCGAACCCCGGATACGCCATGACGTGCGCGTTGTAGTTGCCCACCGCGCCGTTCATCTTGCCGAGCACCGGCACCGCCGCGATGCGCGCGCGCGCGCGCGCCAGGCGGTGCGCGAAGTTCGCCATCTCCTTGCCGAGCGTGGTCGGCGTCGCCGCCTGGCCGTGCGTGCGCGAGAGCATCGGCAGCGCCGCATGCCGGCGCGCCGCCGCCCGCAGCGCGGCGACCAGCTCGTCGAGCCGGGGCAGCATCACGTTGGCGCGCGACTCGCGGATGATCAGGGCGTAGGAGAGGTTGTTGATGTCTTCGGAGGTGCACGCGAAGTGGATGAACTCGAGCGCGCGCTGCGCCTCGGCGTTCTTCGCGAGCTTCGTCCTCAGCCAGAGCTCGATCGCCTTGACGTCGTGGTTGGTCTCGGCCTCGATCGCCTTGATCTCGCCGGCATCGCTTTCCGAAAAATTCTTTACCAACCGGGACAACTCGGACGACGTTCGCTTCGAAAACGGCTTGAGCTCCCTGATTGCGCGCTCGACGGCGAGCGCCTGCAGCCATTCCAGCTCGATGCGCGTGCGATAGCGGATGAGCGCCTGCTCGCTGAAGTAGGCGCGCAGGGGATCCACGCCGCTTGCGTACCGCCCGTCGAGAGGCGACAGGGCGGCGAGCGGCGATGGCATGGGACTCTATTATAAGCGGATGCGAATTTCGCTCTCCGCGGTGAGCCGCGAAGCGCGCGCCTGCACCGAGTGCGCGAGAGTGCTGCCGTTCGAGCCGAGACCGGTTTTCCGCGTCGGCAAGCGCGCACGCCTGCTCATCGTCGGCCAGGCGCCCGGTCGGCGCGTGCACGAGACGGGCATCCCGTGGAACGATCCTTCCGGTGAAGTGCTGCGCGCCTGGCTCGCGCTCGACCGCGAAGCGTTCTACGATACTTCCCGCATCGCCATCGTTCCGATCGGCCTGTGCTATCCCGGCACGGTAGACGGCGCCGATCTGCCGCCGTGCCGCGACTGCGCGCCGCTCTGGCAGCCGCGCTTCCGCGCGGCGCTGCCCGACATTCGGCTCACTCTCCTCGTCGGCGCCTATGCCCAGGCTTATTACTTGAAGGCGCGGCGCAAGAAAACGCTCGCCGATACTGTGCGGGCCTGGCGCGATTACCTGCCCGAATTCTTCCCGCTGCCGCATCCGAGCTGGCGCAACATCGGTTGGCTGGATCGTAATCCCTGGTTCGCAAAAGAGGTGCTTCCCGCGCTGCGCCGGCGGGTGCGGAACGTATAATCGCCGCCTCCATGAAGCTTCTCGCCTCGCTCGCCAGCCCCTATACCCGCAAGGTGCGCATCGTCCTTGCCGAGAAGAAGATCGACTGCGAGATGGAGCTCGTGGACGTCGCGCCCGCCGACAACCCGGTCAACGCGCACAACCCGCTCGGCAAGATCCCGACGCTCGTGCTCGACGATGGCACGGCGATCTTCGACTCGCGCGTCATCGTCGAATTCCTGGACGGCAAGTCGCCCATCAGTCGCCTCATCCCCGACGACCTTCGCGAGCGCGTCGCGGTGCGGCGCTGGGAGGCCCTTGCCGACGGCGTGCTCGACGCCGGGCTGCTCGTGCGCTACGAGTCGCTGCGCGACGAAAAAGAGCGCAGCCAGGCCTGGACCGAAAAGCAGCTCACGCGGATGAAGCGCGGCATGGCGCAGATGGTCACCGACCTCGCCGAGCGGCCGTGGTGCCAAGGCGAGCGCTACTCGCTCGCGGACATCGCGGTCGGCTGCTGCCTCGGCTGGCTCAATTTCCGCAAGCCCGGCGACGTCGACTGGCTGCGCGAGTACCCGGCGCTTGCGAAGCATTACGACAAGCTGATGGCCCGGCCGGCCTTCGCCGACACCGTGCCGCAGGCGCCGAAGTAGCTTCCTAG
>DATADT010000023.1:0-2143 GCA_036258355.1 Burkholderiales bacterium | reverse complement strand
CGGGTAAGGTGACCGACTACGAAGAGCGCTTGGCGCGGCGGCTGCACGACGAGAGCATCGGTACCGAGGAGTTCGTGCGCTCGCTCGACGCGCCGGCGGATGAGGCGCAGCTCGTGTCGGCGACGCTCGTCCGCCGCGGCGGCTCGCTGCGCGCGGATCTCCGGCTCGAGGGCCCGGGGCGCAACCGCGTCCGCGAGGCGCTCGTCACCGGCGACTTCTTCCTCAGCCCGCCGCGCGCGCGGCTCGACCTCGAGGCGAGCCTGCGCGGCGTCGCCGCCGCCGATGCGGGCGCAGCGGTCGAGGCGTTTTTCGCGCGCGCGCCGTGCGAGCTCATCGGGCTCTCGGCGTTGGACTTCCGTGAAGTCATCGAGAGCGCTCTGGCGCAGATCACGCTGACGGCCGCCGGTCGCGAACTGCGGGGTCATTGGCGTGGGAATCGAAAAAGCGCCTTGACGCTCGTCTTCCTGCACGACGCGCTCGGCAGCATGCGGCTGTGGCGCGACTTCCCCGACCAGCTCGTGCGCTCCACCGGGTGCGGGGCGCTGCTCTATGACCGCTGGGGCTCGGGCGAGTCGGAGCCGCTCGCGCCGCCCTATTCGAGAAACTACCTTCTCGAGGAAGCCCTGCGCTCGCTGCCCGAGGTCCTCGCGCAGACGGGGATCCGGCAGGCGGTGCTCGTTGGCCAGTCCGACGGGGCGTCGATCGCGCTCGCCTGCGCCGGCAATTTCCCAGAGCGGGTGCGCGGCGTGATCGCGATGTCGCCACACGTTTGCCGCGAAGAGAAAACGCTCGTCGCGATCGCGCGCCAGATCGCCGACTTCGAGCGCGGCGACCTGAAGGCGCGGCTCGCGCGCCACCACGGCACGCGCACCGAGCGGCTCTTCGAGCGGCTGGTGGAAGTGTGGACGGCCGAGCCCGCGGGCGCGGGCTGGGGCCTGGAGGAGCATGTGGCGCGCGTGCGCTGCCCGGTGCTCGCGATCCAGGGCGAGGACGACGAGTTCTTCTCGGCGGCCCAACTCGAGGCGCTCGCGCGCCTGCTACCGGGACGGCTGCAGATCCTGCGGATCGCCGGCGCCGCCCACTACCCGATGCATCAGGCGCGCAACGACGTGCTTGCGGCCGCGATTCCCTTCATTCGGAGCGCGACAGCCGCCGGTACTGGTACTTCATCGTCGCCGCAGAGCCCGCAACGATCGCGATGAAAGTGAGGATCGAGCCGAGCGCAAGCGTCGAGAAGCCCGAGATCGCCTGGCCGATGGTGCAGCCCAACGCCGTAATTCCGCCGAAGCCCATGAGGATGCCGCCGATCACGTGGTTCGCGGTGTCCTCGGCGTCGCGGAAGCCTTCCCAGCGGAACGTGCGGGTCGCGAGCGCGTAGGCCGCGGAGCCGGCGATCACGCCGAGCGCCGAAGCGATGCCGTAGGTGACGATCTTCGACTTGTCGGTCCACAGCATCAGGTATTCGAGCGTGAACGCCATCGGCGAGACGAACGAGAAGGACTCCATGCGCCCCGTGTTGGTGGCCACGAACGCCTCCTGCAGCGTGTTCGGGTCCTCGGCGACATGGCCGATGACCCCGCTCACGTACCAGCCGCCCACGACTACCAGCCCGGTCACCACGCCGCCGAGCGTGTAGTCGAAGCTCGAGCGGAAGTCCCGGCTCGAGTAGATGAAAGCGATCATGCCGCCGCCGATGACGGCGGCGAGGATCCACGGGCTCACGCCGAGCAGCGACGGCAGGTCCTGCCCCTGCGGCAGAACGATGGTGGGGCGCTCCAGCACGCCGACGCGGAACGCGCCGAACAGGCCGCGCAGCGTCATGTACGCCGCGATGCCGAGGAACACGTACACCACGAGCGACTTGAGATTCCCGGTGCCGACGCGGATCAGCGTCTTCGAGCCGCAGCCCGAGCCAAGCGTCATGCCGACGCCGAACAGGAGCCCGCCGACGAGGTAGGAAAGCCAGGTGAAGCTCGGCGCGGGGTAGATGGATTTCGACAGGTCGACCAGGCCCGCGGCCTCGAGCGCGCTCGAGCCGATGAGCGCCACCGCCATCGCGAGCAGCCACATGCGCATGCGGCCGGTGTCGCCCATGTTCACCCAGTCGGACACCGCGCCCATGGTGCAGAAGTTGGTCTTGTTG
>DATADT010000022.1:0-1573 GCA_036258355.1 Burkholderiales bacterium | reverse complement strand
GGGCGGCATGGGGATCAACTTCATCAAGCAGTTCGTCGCCGCCGGAATGTCCAAGGACATCCAGCTCGTGGTGCCGCTTTGGGGCTCGGACCAGGACATCATCCGCGCGGTGGGGGACCCGATGCTCGGGCTCTTCAGCGTGGGGCACTGGTCGATCGACTTCGATAATCCCCAGAACCGCAAGTTCGTCGCCGAGTTCGAAAAAGAGTACAAGCGGCTGCCGACCGGATACGCCGCGTCCGGCTACGACACCGCGCTCCTCATGGACGTGGCGATCCGCAAGGTGAAGGGCAAAATCGAGGACAAGAACGCGCTGCGCGCGGCGCTGCGCGCCGCCGACTTCAAGAGCGTGCGCGGCGAGTTCAAGTTCGGGCCGAACCAGTTCCCGGTGCAGAACTACTACCTGCAGCTCGTCGGCAGGGGCAACGACGGCCGGCTGGTGCACAAGACGGTCGGCACGGTGCTGCAGAGCCGTGCCGACGCCTATGTGCAGGACTGCAAGATGAGATAGGGCGGGGCTACATCCCGCTGGCGCCGGCCTTGGCGCACTGTTCGTCCTGGTCGCCGGTGACGCCGCTCACGCCGACCGCGCCTATAACCTTGCCATCCGCCATGAGGGGCACGCCGCCTGGCGAGGCGTAGATGGCGCCCAGGCTCAACACTGCGGGCCCTGCCTTGGCGATCGCATCAACGAATGCGCGCGTCGGGCGCTGGTACGTCGCCGCCGCTCTGGCCTTGCCGATGGCGATGTCGTTGCTCGCATACTGCGTGTTCTCCAGGCGCTCGAAGTACAGGAGCGCGCCGTGCGTGTCGACGACTGCAACGGCGACGTTCCACTTGTTCTTCTGGCATTCGGCGAGGGTTGCCGCCGCGACCTTTTTGGCCGTCGCGAGAGTGATGGACGGACCGTAGTCCGGCCGTCCCTGGGCTGCGGCAAAGGCGGCGAATGCTGCGAAAGCAAAACCAAGCGAAATCCTGATAGGCGACATCTACTCCTCCTCTGGTAGTGGTGAGACTAGGGCAGCGCGACTATACGCCGGTCGCGCAGGGTTTCGATCTCCTGCGGTGAACAGCCGAGCTCGGCGAGCAATTCCCGGCCGTGCTGCCCGATCGCCGGGGGGTCGGCGCGCTTGCCGAGCCGTTTCCCGTTCAGGGCGAGGGGAAGGGCTGGCACCCGAATGTCTTTTGCCGAAATCCTGGTTTTCAGCAGCCCGCCCGAGGCATTCAAATGCGGGTCATCGAGCAGGTCCCACGGCTTGGCGATCGGCGCGAACGGTAGGCCGATCTGCTCGAGCTTCGCGGTGAGCTCGGCCTGCGTGTGCTTCTTCAGGATCTCGTTGATCCTCGGCACGAGCCACGCGCGCTCCTTGACGCGCAGGCCGTTCGTCTTGAGCCGGGGATCGGCGGCAAGGTCGGATGCGCCGAACGCTTTGCAGAAAACGTCCCATTGCGTGTCGGTCACCACGCCGACGAAGAGGCGACCGCCGCCGGCGGTGTCGAAGATGTCGTAGATGCCCCAGGCGGGGCGCTTCACGGACATCGGCGGCGGCGCTTCGCCCGTGAGCTCGAACTG
>DATADT010000021.1:0-3129 GCA_036258355.1 Burkholderiales bacterium | reverse complement strand
CGGATCAGCGGTGCTTGCGCGCGGATGCGCTCCTCGCTATCCAGCTTTATCCCCTTCGGTGCCTCCGCGAGGCCCTGGAAGGTCGGCCTTTCGGCATGGCAGTTGGCGCATCGCAGCTCGATGACCCGTTTCACCGCCGCGGGATCGACGGCTGCCGAAACGGCCTGCGGCCGCGGCGCGAGCATCACCACCACCACACCGACGACGAGAAGCGCCGCCGCAAGGGTCCACGCCGGCGCGCGTCCCTCGTGGCGCCCGACGAACCAGAGGCGCACGAGCGCGCCGGCGAGCGTCAGAGCGACCAGCACCAGCCAGTTCCACGAGTGGCCGAAGGTCATGGCGTGGTGCCCGGAGATCATGGTGAAGATCACCGGCAGCGTGAAGTAGGTGTTGTGGACGCTGCGCTGCTTCCCGCGAATGGAATAGGTTTCATCGGGAAGGCGTCCTTCCCGCTTCGCGCGCACGAGCTCGCGCTGGCCGGGAATGATCACATGCGCCACGTTGCCGGCCATGATTGTTCCCAGGATGGCGCCGAAATGCAGGAACGCGCCACGCCCGCTAAAGACCTGGGTCAGGGCCCAAGCCAGGAGAACGAGGAAAACACTCAGCGCCACGACAAGACCTGTTTCGCTCCTGCCTAAGGGAGAGCGGCAAAGGCCCTCGTAGATGGCAAGGCCAACGACCAGGCTGGCGAGCCCGATGCCGATCGCGGCGCCGGCGGAGAGCTTCATCACCGCCGGGTCGACCAAGTAGAGCTCCGGATTCAGGTAATAGATGAGTACGAGGAGCGCGAAGCCGGTGATCCAGGTCCAGTACGCCTCCCACTTGAACCAGTGAAGTGTCTTCGGCAGCTCCGCCGGCGCGAGGCGGTACTTCTGCGCGCGGTAGAAAGCGCCGCCGTGGATCGCGTAGAGCTCGCCGGCCAGCTCGGCGTCCGCAAGCTCGGCATCCTTTGGCGCTTCGAGGTGGTTGTCGAGCCAGATGAAGTAGAACGACGCACCGATCCACGCGATGCCGACCACGATATGCGCCCAGCGGGCGATGAGCGTCAGCCAGTCGAGGAGATAGGCTTCCAACTAGGAGACGTTCATGCGCCGCCGCGGAAGCACGAGTAGCCCCATGGCGTGCACTTGACTCTCAACTCCCCCTGTAAGTGGTATAGCCCCACGGCGAGCAAAGCAGCGGCACATGGTAATGCGCAGCCGGGTCCGTGATCACAAAGCGTACCGGCACGAGATCTAGGAACCCCTGCGCCCTGAAATAGCTGCCGACGTGGAAAACGAGCTCGTAGGCGCCGGCGCGCAAGCTTTCGCCTTCGAGAAGCGGAGCATCGGTCCGCCCGTCGGCGTTGGTCTTGACGCTCTTGAGCGCTTTCCAACTTCCGGCCTGCAGCATTGCAACATCGATCACGATGCCGGCGCCGGGCTTGCCGTTCGCGGTATCGAGCACGTGCGTGGTGAGCTTACCCATTGACGATTCCCTCCAGCCGGGCGCGTGTAATGTGGCCGATCTGCTCGAGCGCATTGGCGAGCTCGGTGCCCGCATCGTTTGCGAGGCGGCGCCTCATTTCGGCGATCACGCTCTTCCGGTCGGCATGCAGGCGCAGCGCGACGATGCACGGAAAGCCGAACTTGTCGCGGTAGCTGCGGTTCAGCCGGTTCATCTCTTCGACCTCCGCTCTCGAAAGTGCATTGAATCCGAGCCGCGCCTGCTCGCTCGTCGAAGCGACCGTCAGCGCTTCTCCCCCGGCAAGCTCGGGGTGCGCGCGCGCAAGCACGAGCTTCTCTTCACGGGAGACGACTGCGTCGAGCATCGCGCAGTGCAGCTCGTCGATCGAGCGGAAGGGCCGCTTGTGCCACGCGCGCTCGGCGATCCACGGCGAGCGCTCGAACACGCTGCCGAGCTGCGCGACGAACTCGTCTCTACCGAGCGCGTTCACCTCCTCGAGCGCCACGCACCCTAGTGTACACTCGGCGCATGCTCGACCCGGCGCGCATCATGGAGCGCTGCGACGCGCTCGCGCGGCATTCCGAGCTTCCCGGGGGACTCACCCGGGTGTTCCTCTCGCCCCAAGCGCGCGCTGCGAGCGACAAGGTGCTCGGCTGGATGCGCGAAGCCGGCATGCAGGCAAGGCTCGACGCCATCGGCAACGCCGCCGGGCGCTACGAAGGCGAGCGCCCGGGACTTCCCTGCCTCATGCTCGGCTCGCACCTCGATACCGTGCGCGACGCGGGGCGCTACGACGGCATGCTCGGCGTCGTCACCGCGATCGAATGTGTTGATTTTTTGAAGAAGAGAAACAAGAGACTGCCCTTCGCAATCGAGGTGGTCGGCTTCGGCGACGAGGAAGGCGTGCGCTTCGGCACCACGCTCCTCGGCAGCCGCGCCGTCGCGGGGATTTTCGATGGAGGATCACTCGAGGCAAAAGACCAGAACGGAAAAACCATGCGCGACGCGCTGCGCGAGTTCGGGCTCGATCCGGCGGGCATACCCGGGGTGGCGCGCAAGAAGGGCGAGGTCCTCGCGTACGCGGAGCTCCACATCGAGCAGGGGCCGGTGCTCGAGGCCGAGGGCCTGCCGGTCGGCGTGGTCACGGCGATCAACGGCTTTTCCCGCCTGCGCGCGACGCTGCGCGGCGCGGCGGGGCACGCCGGCACGGTGCCGATGAACCTGCGCCGCGACGCGCTCGCCGGCGCCGCCGAATGCGTTCTTGCCGTCGAGAGCATTGTTAAACGGCACGCCGAGCTCGTCGGCACGGTCGGACGCATCGAGGCCAAGCCCGGCGCGATCAATGTCATTCCCGGCGAAGCGCCCTTTACGATCGACGTGCGTGCGCCGCAGGACATCCTGCGAAAGCATGCCGTCGCGGCGATCGGCGCGGAGATTGAGACCATTTCAAGGAAGAGAAGCCTCGAAAGCGAGGTCGACCTGCTGCAGGAATTCGGCTCCACGGCGTGCGCGCCGCGCCTCATGGAGCAGATGGAGCGCGCGGTCGCGCGCCAGGGGTTCCCGGTGCGCCGCCTGCCCTCCGGCGCCGGCCACGACGGCATGGCTCTCGCCGCGATCACCGAAATCTGCATGCTGTTCGTGCGCTGCAAGGGCGGAATCAGCCACAGCCCCCTCGAAGCG
>DATADT010000020.1:0-1779 GCA_036258355.1 Burkholderiales bacterium | reverse complement strand
CCGCATCGGCTATGTGCCTCAAGGCCACGCCGGCTACTTCGCCTACACGGTGCGCGAGTTTGTGCTCATGGGCCGCACCGCACACCTGGGCGTGTTTGCATCCCCCGGCAAGAAGGATGTGCTCGTGGCCGACCGCGCGCTGGAATCGCTCGGCATCGCACATCTCGCCGACAAGCCGGTGACCGAGATCTCGGGCGGCGAGCGCCAGCTCGCGCTCGTGGCGCGCGCGCTGGCGCAGGAGCCGAAGCTGCTGGTGCTCGACGAGCCGACCGCCAGCCTCGATTTCGGCAACCAGGTGCGCGTGCTGCAGCGGATCGGCGCGCTCGCCGGCTCGGGCATCGCGATCCTGTTTTCCAGCCACGATCCCGATCACGCGTTCCTGTGCGCGCAGCGCGCGCTGCTGCTCGCCGAGGGCCGCGTGCTCGAGATCGGCGCGCCGCGTGAAGTGATCCGCTCGGACACGCTCGAGCGAATGTACCGCGTGTCGGTGCAGGTGCTGCCGCTGCCGGGCGGGATGCACACCTGCTTGCCCGGCATGCGGCGTTGATCTAGACTCATAGTGGCACACGTCGGGGCCGCAGACTCCCGGCGATCCAAGACGCCTCGCGTCCAAGCTCTGCGGCACACTCTTGAAAGGAGAGGCCATGGACGCGAGCATCAGCACAGCATCCCTCAAGCAATCGATTCTCGGCGCCGAGCCGCCGCTCGTCATCGACGTGCGGCGTAACGCCCGATTTCTTGAAGCCGGTGATCTGATCCGCGGCGCGCTGCGACGCGATCCGGAAAAGGTCGAGGAGTGGAGGAAAACCCTTCCTAAGACCGCCCGCGTGGTCGTGTACTGTGTGCACGGCCACGAGGTGAGCCAGAATGTTGCCAAAGCGCTCGGCGCCCGCTACCTCGAAGGCGGAATCGAGCATTGGCGTGAGGAAGGCGGCGAAATTGCCGCCAAACCCAAGGGATCCGCAACACGGTGGGTCACCCGCGAGCGGCCGAAGATCGACCGCATCGCCTGCCCCTGGCTCATCCGGCGCTTCGTCGATCCGGATGCCGAGTTTCTCTACGTGCCGACCCCCGAAGTGCGGCGAACGGCGCAGGAGAAGACCGCGGTGCCGTACGACATCCCCGACGTCGAGTTCTCGCATGACGGCGAGCTCTGCAGCTTCGACGCGTTCCTGAAGAAGTTCCGCCTGGAGAAGGACCCGGCGCTTGCCGATCTCGCGGTGATCGTGCGCGGCGCGGATACCCACCGCCTCGATCTCGCCCCGCAGGCGGCCGGGCTCGCTGCCATCTCGCTCGGCTTGTCGAGGAACTTCGCGAACGACCATGAGATGCTCGAGCACGGCATGGTGGTCTACGACGCGCTCTACGCATGGTGCAAAGAAGGAAAGAACGAAATCCATACGTGGAACCCCGCTCTCTACAGGTAGATTTTCGGGAGGCCTTCCGCACCTGGCTGAAGATCGGGTGCCTGGGCTTCGGCGGACCGGCGGGCCAGATCGCGATGATGCATCGCATCCTGGTCGACGAGAAAAAGTGGATCGACGAGCCGCGCTACCTGCACGCGCTCAATTTCTGCATGCTGCTGCCGGGGCCGGAGGCGCAGAAGCTCGCCACCTATTCCGGGTGGCTCCTGCACGGCGTGCGCGGCGGGCTCGCAGCGGGGATCCTTTTCGTGCTGCCCGGCGCGCTCGTCATGCTCGCCTTCAGCCTGCTCTACGTGCTCGGGCGCGGCATCCCGGTGGTGGACGGGGCGCTCTTCGGAATCAAGGCCGCCGTGCT
>DATADT010000019.1:0-2889 GCA_036258355.1 Burkholderiales bacterium | reverse complement strand
GTGGCCCAGAGCCCCCTGCCCCTCCAGCCCGCAGACGCGTCGTCGATGCGGCCTTCGGCCCACTTGGCGAAGAAGCCCTGCGGGTAGGGCACGCGCAGCGTGATGAACTTTCCGTTGACGAGCGCCAAGTAGGCTTCATTCATGTTGCCGGTGGCGATCGGCACGTTCTCGCCCAGGCCGAGCGTGTTGAACCAGTCCACCCAGACGTAGTAGCTCGCCTCGGCGCTGCCCTCGTCCGGCACGTCGCGGAACTGCGGCCCGGGGAAGCGGTAGAGCGTCCAGCCCTCGGGACAATGCTTTCCGCTCGCCTGCGGCCCGTTCAGCGGCCCCTTGCACTTGCTACGGTCGAAGCTGCCGAGATGCCCGCTCGAGAACGACGCCCAGAACACGCCGTTGCGGTCGATGTCGCCGCCGCGCGCGCCGTAGGCGGGAAATGGCGGCTCGTAGATTTCGGCGAGTGCGCTGTTCGTCGGATCGGACCCCGGCGCGACGCGCACGACCAAGCTCGGAAAAGGCGCGAGCGCCGTTCCCCACACCGAGCCGTCCTTCGGGTTCACCGCGACGCTGTAGAGGCCGATGTTCACACGCCGGTCTTCCGCATCTCGGCGGCCGTTTCCGTTCGAATCAAGGATGAACGGCGTCCAGCCCTGCGCGCGCGCTTCGTCGCCCGTCTGCTCCAGCACGCGCGGCTTGAGCCAGCCGATGACGCCCGCGCCGGCGCCGCCGCTCGAAGTCCAGATCGTTCCGTCGGCGTCTTCGGCGAAGATGAGGTGGTGCGTCGGGAAGCAGGTGGAGATGAGTGTCCACTTGCCGCTTGCCGGGTCGTACATCGAAAGGTGGCGGCTGGCGCTGTCGATCGGCGCGACGCGCGCCGAGGGATGCGACGACCCCTTGCGGCACCAATCGGGGTTCGCGGGAGGACGGATGCGCGCGGTCGCCCACACACGGCCGCGCTCGTCCATCATCTGGTTGTGGGTGCTGGTCTGGCTGTCCCAGATCGGCTCCGCGCCCCAATAGGGAGACGGCGACATCGGGTCGGTGCGGTGCGAAGGCGTGTTCGGGTCGCGCACCGGGTGCTTCACTTCGGTCGCGACCTGCTTCAGCGGGTCGAGCACCGGCCAGAGGTCGGTGCTGTTCTCCGGCGCGCCATAAAGCTTGCCATTCGCGTTGACCGTCGGCTTGCGCCGGTCGGTCGAGATCAGATCGTGCATGTACGCCGTTGGGCGGCTCCAGTCCCAGAGCGTAAGGACGAGGTTGCGCTCGAGGCCTTGCGGCCGCTGCGGCTGCGCGAACGGAAGCTCGCCCGCGGCGATGCGGTCTGTCCAGTCCGCCCACAGCGCGAGCCCGCGCTCCGGGCCGACGCGCGCCGCGGCGTTGATCATCTGCGTCATCGCCTGGCCCGAGGCGATGCGCCGCGCCCACGCTTCGCTCGACTTCATGTGGGCGAAGTCCTTCGGCATCGTGCGCGTTCCCTTGGTGCCGAGCGCGTGGCACGACATGCAGCCGTTGGTTTTCACGGTGTTCAGCCATTCGGGCTGCGTTTTCATCCCACCGACAGGGAACTCGCTTTTCTGGGGGATTCTGAGCATGGAATACCAGTAGATCGGCGGGTAGTATTCGGCCGCCGCAGCCGCGCTCGGCGCCACGGCCGCCTTGAGATCCAGCGTCCCTCCGGGCTCGCCCTGCACCTTCGGGGAATCCACCAGGCCATATCCGCGAACCCACACGTTGTAGCGCGCCCTCGGCAGATCCGGGATCGCATAGCGGCCGCGCTCGTCGGTCACCACGATCTTCGCGAAGCGCGTCGGCAGGTCGGTCGTTTCGGCAATGACCCAAACGCCCGCTTCAGGGCCGTTGGCGCTCGTCACGACGCCAGAGAGATCGGAGCCGCTCTTGATCGGAAACTGGCACCCCGCCACGGCCAATAACAGCAAGAAGAAAATGCGCATGATCCCTCCTCGACGCGCAAAGTCTAGATGAGGCAGGCAGACATCGCGCGCCTTGTCTCGCTCGCTGCGATCTGGGGCGCGTCGTTTCTTTTCAACCGCATTACCGCGCCCGTGCTCGGGCCGGTGCTGACCGCCGAGCTGCGCACGCTGATCGCAGGCGTCGCGCTCGCCGGCTGGTTCGCGTTCGCGGGCTTCGACCCGCAGTGGCGGCGCTGGTGGCCGCAGTACTTCATCGTCGGGATCCTGAGCTCGGCAATCCCCTTCCTCCTCTGGGCCTATGCCGCGCTTACGCTGCCCGCGGGGCTGCTGTCGGTGCTGAACGCCACCTCTCCGATGTGGGGAGCGCTTTGCTCGGCGGTTCTGCTCGGCGAACGACTCCATGGAAAACGGATCATTGGACTTGCTCTGGGCTTTTTCGGCGTGGCCTTGGTGACCCGGCCAACCGGTCAGGACGCGCTGTACTACCCGGCACTAATCGCGGCATTGGCGGCTGCCTTCTGCTACGGCCTGGCCGCCGCCTACATGAAGCGCTGGGCGGGCGACGTGCCCTCGCGCGGCATGGCGGTCGGCACGCAGCTCGTGGCGGGGGTGCTGCTCATCCCGTTCATCCCGCTGTGGCCGCCGGCGGCCGCGCCGACGCCGCTCGTCGCCGCAGCCATGCTGGCGCTCGGCCTTGTCTGCGGGGCGATCGCCTACCTTCTCTACTTTCGCCTCATTGCCGACATCGGCGCGACCGGCGCGCTGACCGTCACATACCTGATCCCGGTGTTCGGCGTGCTCTGGGGCGCGCTCTTCCTTGGAGAAACGGTGACACTCCTTATGGTTGCCGGCGCCGCGCTCGTCGTCCTCGGCACGATTTTCGTGCTAAGAAACTGAAATGCGTTACCCCCGGCTTTTCGAGCCCCTGGACCTGGGGATCGCGGTGCTGCCCAACCGCATC
>DATADT010000018.1:0-5312 GCA_036258355.1 Burkholderiales bacterium | reverse complement strand
GTCGCGCCCGGCGGGAAGGGCGCGGATTTTTCCGTCGGCGACGTTGCGCGGCAGCATCCAGAAGCCGCAGTCGGGGTGGATGTACTTCACGCGGCCTTTGCCGAGCGCCTTCTCGGCTCGCTCGATGGCGCGCGCGATGTCGGCCGGTTTCTCGATCTCGGTGCGCTTGATGTCGACCACGCCGAGGCCGAAGCCGATGTCCTTGCGCAGCTCCTTGAACACTGCGAGCTCCTCGGGCGGACGGTGCGCGGTTTCCATCACGACGTGGTCGACCTCGAGCGCGTTCAGGTCGTCGATCAGCTTCGCCCAGGTTCCCTTCTGGATCGTCTGGCCGCCGTAGTTGCCGAAGCAGAGCTGCACCGCGGCTTTCGCTTTCTTCGGAGCGGCTTGCAGGACTTTGTTGATGGCTGCCGCCGCCCATTTCCATTCGTCGGGATGGCCGGGCAGGTTCGCTTCGTCCAGCTGCACCACGTCGGCGTCGAGGTGCTTTAGCTGGGCGGCGAGGACATCGGCGATCGCGTGCGCCAGCTTCTCCGGGCTCCTGTAGTGACGGTCGTGCAGCGTCTTCGCGAGCATGTGCGGCCCCGTCACCGTGAACTTGAGCGGGCGCGTAGCGAGCGCTTTGGCGCGCGCGCACGGAATCTTGAGGTTCAGCGTGCCCGGGCCGATTGGCCCCTCGACCACGCCCGGCGGCCGGGTGCGAAAGCGCATGCCCGCGCCGCGCGAGTAGTCGAGCCACTCCGAGAAACCGATGTCGCCGCGCACGCCGGACATCGGGCGCACGAAATACTCGATCATGCCGTTGGTCTCGGGATGGTTGAGGTCGAAGCGGTAGAGCTCGCCATCGCACACGAGGTCGATTCCGGCCTGCTCCTGCGTGTGCAGCACCACGCGCGTCGCATCGGCGAGCGCCTGCTCCGACGGCGCCCGCGCGAGCCACTGCGGAACCGGATACGAGCCGACGACCGTGGTCAGGATGCGCGGCGATCTCATTCCATGAAATTATAGAATTCGGTCATGCGCGGCTTCGCCGATGTCGAGGAGCTCGAAGAGTACATGACGCGGCCTTCGGCGGAGCTCTCGGCCGATCTCTCAGGCATCGGCGAGATCCTCGTCCTCGGCGTCGGCGGCAAGATGGGGCCAACGCTCGCTCGCATGGCGAAGCGCGCGGCGCCCAAGAGCCGCGTGATCGGGGTGGCGCGGTTCTCGGAAAAGGGGCTGCGCGAGAAGCTCGAGCGCCAGGGGATCGAGTGCATCGCGTGCGACCTCCTCGACCGCGCGGCGCTCGAGCCCCTGCCGCGCGCGAAGAACATCGTCTTCATGGCCGGGCACAAGTTCGGCGCGGCGGGCGACCCCTCGTTCACCTGGGCCATGAACGTCGCGGTGCCTTTCCTGGTCGCCGAGGCCTTTCGCAACTCGCGCATCGTCGCTTTCTCCACCGCTTGCGTCTATCCGTACGTCGACGTGCACGGGGCGGGGGCACCGGAGAGCATGGCGACCACGCCGCCGCCGGGCGACTACGCCAATTCCTGCGTCGGACGCGAGCAGATGTTTCTGCACGGCTCGCGGCGCTACGGGACGCCGGGGCGGCTCGTTCGCCTCTCGTACGCGATCGATATGCGCTACGGCGTGCTGCACGATGTCGCCTCCGGCGTCTTCGAAGGCAACCCCGTCGCGCTCGGCATGGGATACGCGAACGTGATCTGGCAGGGCGACGCCAACGAGCAGGCGCTTCGGCTCCTCGCCCGATGCACGTCGCCTGCGAGCGCGATCAACATCAGCGGTCCGAAAGTCAGCGTGCGCTCGCTGGCCGAGGAGTTCGGCAAGCGCTTCTCGAAGAAACCCGTTCTCTCGGGCAAGGAAGCCGACACCGCGTGGCTGATCGATACCTCCCAGTCAAGAGCGCTGCTCGGAGCGCCGCGCGTGCCGCTCGGCACGATGATCGATTGGGTGGCGGACTGGGTGGCGCGCGGTCAGCCGAGCCTGGGCAAGCCGACGCATTTCGAGACGCGTGACGGGAAGTACTGAGCATCCGCTCGGTCCCGAGCACCTGCGCGGCTGCCTCGCCCTGTCGCAAGCGGCCAACTGGAACCAGAACGAGGCCGATTGGCGGCTCATGCTCATGATCGGCCACGGCTGGGGCATTACTGCCGGGGGCGTGCTCGCCGCTTCGACGCTTGTCCTTCCGTTCGAGCGCTTTGCCTGGATCAGCATGGTGCTCGTGCTGCCCGGGCACCGCAGAAAAGGCTACGCGACGCGGCTCCTTCGCGTGGCGATCGCCGACCTGGAGAAGCGGGGTCTCGCCCCGGTGCTCGACGCCACCCCGGCCGGGCGCGAGGTCTACCGGCTCGAAGGCTTTCGCGACACCTGGGGCTTCAAGCGCTACGCGCTTCGGGAAAAATCGGGGTCAGAGCCCGATTTCCGGTATCTCCGCTCCCGCTATGGAAAATCGGGCTCTGACCCCGATTTTTCTCGGGTGCTGGAGCTCGACCGCAGGGCATTCGGCGCAAACCGGGAACCGGTGCTGCGCGACCTGGCGCGCCGCCTGCCGCAGGCGGCTCTCTTCCAGGAGAACGGCTATTTGCTCGGGCGCGAAGGCAGGGAAGCGTTGCAGCTCGGCCCGCTGGTCGCGCGCGACGAAGACTCCGCGATCGGGCTCATGGCGCAGGCGCTGCGCGCGGTGAAGCCGCCCGTGTACGTCGACGTCGTGGACCACGCGCCGCGCCTGCGCGGCTGGCTCGAAACGCGAGGATTCGCCTTCCAGCGACCCTTTACGCGCATGGTGCGCGGCTTAGCCGCCGCACCGGGAGATGAAACGCTCGTGTACTGCGTAGCAGGGCCGGAGCTCGGATGACCTACGACTTCATAGTGATCGGCGCGGGCCACAACGGCCTGGCCTGCGCCGCATACCTCGCGAAGGCCGGCGCCAAGGTGCTCGTCGCCGAGCGCAGCACGCGCGTGGGGGGCGCCTGCCACACCGAGGAAGCGACACTTCCGGGCTTCAAGCACAACATCTGCTCGGTGGTGCACACCCACATTCCACTGAGCCCGGTCTACCGCGACCTGGAGCTAGAGCGCCATGGCGTGAAGTACGTGTACCCGGATTACCTGCGCGGCACGATCTTTCCGGATCACAGAAGCATCGTGATGTACCGCGAAACGGAGCGCATGGCCGCGGAGCTCGGCCGGTATTCGGCGCGGGATGCGAAGACTTTCCGGCAGCTCGTCGCGGACTACGGCGAGTTCATCGATTCGACGTACCTGCCGCTCATGTATTCGCCGCCGCTGCCGCCTTCGCTTCAGACCGCCGAGCTCGAGAAATCCGAGGAAGGCAGGGCGCTTATGCAGTGGCAGGCGAGCACGCCGGTGCAGCTCCTGAACGAGCTCTTCGAGAGCGAGGAGGTGAAGGTGCACTTCCTCTCGAGGATGACGGTGCTCGGGTTCGCCCCGGATCAGTTCGGCCAGGGATGGATCTGCCTCTTCCGCATCCTCAAAGCCGAGGCGCCCATCTGCGTCGGCGGCTCGCAGCAGCTCGCTTACGGGCTCGCGAGCGTGTTTGAGAAGCACGGCGGGGTGGTGCGCACCGGCGTCGAAGTGAAGCGCATCATCGTGCGCGGCAACCAGGCGGGCGGCGTCGAGCTTGCCGACGGCACGCGCGTGGAGGCGACGAAGGCGGTGGTCACCAACGTCGAGCCGAAGAAGAGCTTTCTTCGCATGCTCGGCGAGGAGCACTTGCCGCCGTCCTTCGTGACGCGCGTCAAGAACTACCACTCGCGCGGCCGCTCGCTTTTCGTGCTGCACCTCGCGCTCCCCGAGCCGCCGCAATACCGGGCAGCGGCGCAGAACTCTCCGGTGAACGTCGCCTTCAGCCAGGAGATGTTCGGCGGCAGCCTCGAGGACCAGGTGCGCGCCTACCAGGAGATCGCCATGCGGCGCGCGCCGCGCAACGAGATGCTGCAGATCACGCTGCCGACGCTGTTCGATCCGTCGCAGGCCCCCGCGGGCAGGCACACGGCGGTCGTCTGGCAATACGCGCCGTACGCGCTGCAGGAAGGCTGGAGCAAGATGCGCGAGGAGTACGCGGAGCATCTGCTCGGACTGTGGCGCTCGTATGCGCCCAATATGACCCGCGACAAGGTGCTCGCGATGAAAATCCAGGATCCGACCGACACCGAGCGGCTGAACGACAATCTCGTGAACGGCGTCGACGTCGTGGGCGATATGACGCCGGACCAGATGGGCTACTTCAGGCCCTTTGCCGGCTGGTCGAGCTACCGCACGCCGCTGGAGGGCCTGTACATGTGCGGCGGCTACTGCCATCCGGGCGGCGGCGTTCACGCCGGCGCCGGGCACAACGCCGCGACCGTCATCGTGGAGGACTACAAGCTCAAGCGCTGGTGGGACTGATGCCCGAGCGCGCGGCGAAATTCACCGTGAACGCCCCGCCGCACGAGCTGTGGAAGTTCCTGCGCGATTTCGAAGCGCTCTGCACCTGCATCCCCGGGGTCGAGCGCATCCGGCTCGTCGACGCGAGGACCGCCGAGCTCACCGTGAAGGAAAAGGTCGGCGTCGTGCCCTTGATCGTCAACCTTACGGCGCGCATCGACTCGGAGGAACCGCCGCGCCGGCTGCATGCCACGGCGAGCGCCGAGCACCTGACCATGGCGATCGACGTCACGCTGCGGCCGAGCGGATCGGCGACCGAGCTGCACAGCGTGTTCAACGTGAGGGGCGAAGGGCCGCTCAAGCCGGTGGTCGATCGGCTGTTCGAGCGGCGCGCCACCGAGCGCACCGCCCAGTTCGCCGAGGCCCTGGAGAAGCGCTTCGGCGCCCGCCCGAGCGAGGTCCCGCGGCGCGAAAGCTGGCTCGCCCGGGTCTGGCGGCGTCTTCGGCGCCCCTTCAGCGGGCCTTCACCGCCTTCATCTTGATCGACTTGTCGAGAAACTCGTTGGTGTAGACGCTCTTCACGTCGAAGGCCTTGTCGATGCCGACGTAGTCGCGCACGAGCTCGTAGTCCCCCTTCATGCGCGCGTCGTCGTGCCAGCCGAGCGCCACGCTCTGCGAGATCTTGTCGCTCATCAGCACTTCCACCAGCTCCCAGTTGGTGAGCTCGTTGTCGAACTTGAGCGCGCCGTTCGCCTCCACCAGCGCCTGCACGCAGGGCTTGGGCTGCTTTACGCACTCGCCGAAAGCGCGCTGCGTCACCCTGACGAACTTGGCCACCGTCGCCTTGTTCTTCTTGAGGTAGTCGGCGTTCACGATCACCGAGTTGCCGTAGGGGTTGAGGCCGATGTCGCGCCAGGCGACGAAGC
>DATADT010000017.1:0-1656 GCA_036258355.1 Burkholderiales bacterium | reverse complement strand
AGCTTGTGCTGCTCGGTCTGCACGACGAACGGGAACGCGGTCTCGCCTTTCAGGCGATCGAAGTCGAACTCGGCGACGAGCCGGAGCGTCGGGCGGTCCCAGAACTGGAACGTGCGCGAGACCAGGCCTACGCGCAGGTATTCGTCGATGAGGCCGAGCTCGGCCAGGATCTCGAGCGTCGGCGGCTGCGTGGTGGAGGCGCGCGGGCTGTCATCGATGCCCGTCTGCGCCTCGAGCAGCGTGACGCTCAGTCCGCGGCGCGCGCACGCCAGCGCTGCCACCGTGCCGACCGGGCCCGCGCCGACGACGATGACGCTTCGCCGATGCATTTTTCGGCGCGATTATACTGAGCGGCGGAGGAGCCTCCTATGAACATCAGGATTGGGCTGGCGGTTACGCTCGCCGTCGCCGCATCCCTTGCACAAGCACAACAGTGGCCGCAGCGGCCGATCAAGGTGGTCGTGCCCTTCCCGCCCGGCGGCGTCACCGATTCGATCGCGCGCATCACGGCCGACTGGCTCGCGCCGCGCCTGGGGCAGCCGGTCGTCGCCGAGAACAGGCCCGGCGCGAGCGGCGCGATTGCGGCCGAATTCGTCGCGCGCTCCGAAGCCGACGGCTACACGCTGTTCTCCGCGGCGACCCCGCAGCTCGCGGTGGTGCCGCACGTGCAGAAGATCTCCTACGACCCGGTCAAGGACTTCGCGCCGATCTCCATCGTCGGCACCAACGCTTTCGCGCTCGGCTGCAACGAGAAGATTCCCGCGAAGAGCCTCGCGGAGTTCGTCGCTTACGTAAAGGAGCGGCAGGGACAGCTCACATTCGCCTCGGCCGGTACGGGCTCGGTGGGCCACCTGACGATGGCGCTCTTCCTCGCGCGCGCCGGCCTGAAGATGGAGCCGGTGCTCTATAAGGGCGGCGGCCCGGCGATGGCGGACGTCGTCGCCGGCCACGTACCCTGCTATTTCGGCAACCTGAACGAGCTCATCCCGCACGCCGGCGGCGGCAGGATCCGCGTGTTCGCGGTCTCCGGCGCGCAGCGCGCGCCGCAGCTGCCGCAGGTCCCCACGGTCGCCGAGCAGGGCTTCCCAGGCTTTCGCACGCTCACGTGGAACGGCTACGTCGCCCCCGCCGCGGCGCCGCGCGAGGTAATCGAGCGCATCGCGCGCGAGATCGGCGCGGCGTGCAAGGACGCGGCGTTCGCCGAGCGGCTGAACAAGATCGGCGTCGACCCGGTGTGCGGCACGCCGGGGGACTTCGCACAGGCAATCAGGGACGACCTCGCCACGTGGAAGGAAGCGGTGCAGGCGGCGGGAATGAAATGAGGGTCGCCATCCCCGACCTCGTGTCGCCGTCGTACTTTCCGCTAGTCGCAGCCGTGGAACTGGGCTTTTTCGAGAAGGAAGGTGTGTCCGCTTCCTTGGAATTGCTTTATCCGGTGACCAAGACGTACGAAGAGCTGCGCGAAGGCCGGCTCGATTTCGTCGGCGGGGCGTCGCACGCCGCGCTCTATGCGTTCAAGGACTGGCAGGGCGGCAGGCTGCTCTGCGCGCTCGCGCAACACATGTACTGGTTCCTGGTCGTTCGTTCCGATTTAGAGGCGCAGAAGGGCGATATTCGCGTTGTGAAGAACCTGAGAATCGGCGCGGCGCCCGGACC
>DATADT010000016.1:0-2887 GCA_036258355.1 Burkholderiales bacterium | reverse complement strand
TCGCCGAGATGTCGCGCGGCGGCATCGGAATGACCGCGGTCCTCGATCCGGCCGGCCTGGTCAAAGGTATCTTCACCGACGGCGATCTTCGCCGCACTATCGAGAAGGGCGCCGAGCTCAACGCCCTAAGGGTGGATGACGTCATGACGAAGAACCCGCGCACGCTGCGCTCGCATACGCTCGCCGCGG
Source organism: Burkholderiales bacterium (assembly GCA_036258355.1). GTDB lineage: Bacteria > Pseudomonadota > Gammaproteobacteria > Burkholderiales > SG8-39 > SCGC-AG-212-J23. The sequence continues at coordinate 2,698 of DATADT010000016.1, read as the reverse complement.
AGGCGGTGCACGTGATGGAAGAGCACAAGGTCAACCAGGTGCTAGTCGTGGACGAGCGGAGCACGCTGGTGGGCGCGCTCAACATGCACGATCTCTTCCGCGCCAGAGTGATTTGAGCGAGGTTTCCCAGGAAACGCTCGGCAGAGCGCGTGGCGTGCGGCTGATGATCTTCGACGTCGACGGCGTCCTCACCGACGGGACTCTGCTGTATGGGCCGCGCGGCGAAGCCCTGAAGGCGTTCTCGGCACACGACGGCCACGGCCTCAAGATGCTCGCCGCAAGCGGAGTCGCGTGCGCGCTGCTTTCCGGGCGGCGCTCGGCGGCGGTGGCGCGGCGCGCGACCGAGCTCGGCATCAAGCACGTGCTGCAGGGCATCGAGGACAAGCTCGCCGCGACGCAGAAGCTCGGTTTTCCTCTCAATCAAATCGGCTTCATGGGCGACGAGCTGGTCGACCTCCCGGTGCTGACCCGCTGCGGATTCGCCTGCGCGCCGCGCGAGGCGCCCGAGGCGGTGCGCGCCCGCGTGCACTATGTGGCGCGCGCAGGCGCCGGGCGCGGCGCGGCGCGCGAGGTCTGCGAGCTGGTGATGCGCGCGCAACGCACGCTCGAGCCAGCGCTGCGCGGCTACCTCGCCTGATGCTGTCGACGACGCGCCTTTTTCCGCTCGGTGTGATGGTGGCGCTCGCGCTGCTCACCTTCTACCTGGAGCGCGCGGTGCGCGAGGACGACGCACCGCCCGCCGCTCGCCGCCACGACCCCGATTACTACGTCGTGAACTTCACCACCACCACGTACAACAGCGAAGGTACCGTGGAGAGCATCATGTCCGCGGCGCGCATGGTGCACTACCCCGACGACGACACCACGGAGCTCTTCGCCCCGCGCATGGTTCACTCGAAGCCGCGGGAGCCGCGCTACAGCGTGCGCGCCGAGCGCGGCCAGCTCTCGCGCGACGGGGACGAGATCTTCCTCTACGGGGACGTGGTGCTCGTGCGCGACGCGTCGCCGGAGCGCCCCGAAGCGCGCATGACGACCGAGTTCCTCCACGTGCTACGCGACCGCTCCCTGGCGCGCACCGACCGCGAGGTCAAGATCGTCGAGGGCAGCGTCTCTCTCACCGGCCGAGGCATGGAGTACAACAACGCGTCGCGCGAGCTGGTGCTGCGCAGCGACGTGGTGGCGCGCTTCGAGACGAACGGCGAGGAATGAAGCGCGCGCTTGCATTCGCCGCGGGGCTCGCTTTCCTGTGGCCGGCGACCGCACTTGGGGAAAAGGCCGATCGCGACAAGCCTACCCAGGTCGAGGCGAACCGCATGAGCGCCGACGACGCCCGCCGGCTGAACGTGTTCGAGGGCGACGTCGTGGTCACCAAGGGCACCATGCGGCTCACCGCCGACCGCCTCGTGGTTCGCCAGGATGCCGAGGGTTTCCAGTCGGCCACCGCCACCGGCAAGCCGGCGCGCTTCCGCCAGCGCCAGGACCCCAAGCCGGGCGAGAAGGAAGGCATCTGGGTCGAAGGCGAGGCGCTGCGCATCGAGGTCGACGACCGCGAGCAGAAGATCGAGCTGTTCGACCGAGCGAGGGTCAGCCGCGGCGGCGACGAGGTCGCGGGCGACTACATCTTCGTCGACCAGCGTTCGGAGTTCTACCAGGTGAGCTCGGGCAAGGGCGCGGCCAAGGGCCGCGTGAAGGCCGTCATCCAGCCCAAGGCCCCCAGCGCGGACGCGGGGAAGTGACCCCGCCGATGGGGAGCCTGCTACGCTCGCAGCGGCTGTGCAAGCGCTACAAGTCGCGCACCGTCGTGCAGGACGTGTCGCTCGAGGTTTCGAGCAGCGAGGTGGTCGGGCTGCTCGGGCCGAACGGCGCCGGAAAAACGACCTGCTTCTACATGATCGTCGGGCTGATCCCGGTCGACTCGGGCTCGATCCATCTCGACAGCCGCGAGCTCACGCACCTGCCGATTCACCGCCGCGCGCGCCTCGGCATCTCGTATCTGCCGCAGGAGAACTCGGTGTTCCGCCGACTCACGGTGGAGGAGAACGTGCAGGCGATCCTCGAGCTGCAGGGCGTCACGCCCGGCGAGATGGAGCCGCGCCTCGTCGAGCTCCTGAAGGACCTCAACATCGCGCACCTGCGCCAGCACACGGCGATATCGCTCTCCGGCGGAGAGCGGCGCCGCCTGGAGATTGCCCGGGCGCTCGGCACTCGGCCGGCGTTCATCCTGCTGGATGAGCCCTTCGCCGGGGTCGACCCGATCGCGGTGCTCGACATCCAGCGCATCATCAGGTTCCTGAAGGAGCGCAGCATCGGCGTGCTCATAACAGACCATAACGTGCGCGAGACGCTCGGCATCTGCGATCGCGCGTACATTATCAACGAGGGCGCGGTGCTCGCATCGGGCCATCCTGAGGAGATTGTCTATAATGACAGCGTTCGCCGAGTCTATCTGGGTGAAAATTTCCGGATGTAGTTGAGCAGTCAAAGAATGAAGCCCTCGCTTCAATTTCGCCTATCGCAGCACCTGACCCTCACGCCGCAGCTGCAGCAGTCGATCCGCCTGCTGCAGCTCTCGACGGTCGAGCTGAATCAGGAGATCGAGCGCATCCTGATGGAGAACCCCGCGCTCGAGCGCGAAGACGCGGACGAAGCTCCGCTCCCCGTCAAAGGCAGCGCGGACTTGCCGCCCGCCGCGGCGAGC
>DATADT010000015.1:0-2393 GCA_036258355.1 Burkholderiales bacterium | reverse complement strand
CCTTACCCATCGCCTCGAGCAGCGTCAGGTACTCCTTGATGGAAACCGGCAGCTTGTGGCTCTTGAGCTTGAGGAAGAAATCGATCAGCACGGCTACTTCTTCGCCTCCAGCTCGATCCCGACCTGATCAAGCAGCTCGCGGCTCACGAGGATCGGCGCCCGCGCGTGGATGGCGAGCGCGATGGCATCTGAGGAGCGGCTGTCGAACACCTTGGTCTTCCCGTCCATCACCACCGTAAGCGCGCCGTAATAGATGCCCTGGTGCAGCGTGATCACTACCTGCGACACGCGCCCGCCGAAGCCGGTGAGCACGCTATGCATGAGGTCGTGCGAGAGCGGCCGAACGGGCTTCTGCCCGCCGAGCGCGCCCTGAATCGACTGGGCCACGATCGGGTCGACGAACACCGGGATCGCGCGGTTGCCGACGCGCAGCAGCACCGCGGGCCCCACTTCCGACATGCGCACCTCGGTGCTTTCCACCGCCACCTCATCTGCGCAGGCGGCTGCAGAGAGCGAGAGCGCAAGCCCCGCGAGTCCGCGCGCGATGATGGCCGAAGACATTGGCTGCTATTGTAGGTGTTGCCGCGCCGCAGCAGTCCTTCTTAGCGGTTGACGCTTCACGCCGCCGTAGGCTACGGTCGCGCGAGAGGAGGATGTTCATGAAAAGATCGCAATTGCTGTTGCTAGCCGCTGCCTTGGCGTTCGGCCCGACGACCCTCGCCCAGGACGCTCCGAAGCGCGTCGTGTTGCGCTTCGCCGCCGACTTTACGCCGCCGCCGCACCCCGCAGGTCTCGCTCTAAAGCACTTCCAGGACCGCCTGCCGCAGGTGATCCCCGGAAGCGAGGCGCGCGTCTACTACGCGGGCGCGCTCTACACCATCCCCGAGGCGTTCGAGGCGATGCGCGCCGGCAACCTCGAGATGGCGTGGATGCAGATCGGCAAGGCGGCCCCGGTCGATCCGTGGATGATGGTCGTGGTCGGCCCCGGAATCCTCACCACGGTAGGCGCGGTCGACAATCTGGAAAAGACCAAGACCTACCAGATGCTGGTCGACCGGCTGAACAAGAGCCAGGCGATCAAGGTGTTCGGGGCGGCGCACATGAGCTTCGGCATGGGCGTGGGCGGCAAGAAGCGCTACCTGAAGCCCGAGGACTTCCAGGGACGCAAGGTGCGCAGCATGGGGCCGGCGGAGAACCCGGTGCTCGAGTCGTGGAAGGCGAGCCCGGTGGTGATGGCGTTCGGCGAGGTGCCGAGCGCCCTTGAGTCGGGCGTGATCGACGGCCTGATGACGAGCATTGGCGGCTTCCTGGCGGTCAAGGAGCAGTCGCCGTACTACACCACGGGCGGCGCGGGGGTGGTGACCGGCGACTACTACATGGTCAGCGCGAGCCGGCGCTGGTGGGATCGGCTGACCAAGCCGACCCAGGCCGCGCTCGAAGGCCTGATCACCGAGACGATCCAGCTGCAGAAGGAGCTGAACTGGTGCGTCGACAAGCTGACCTACGAGAAATACGGCACCAAGGACCCGTCCAAGCCGGGCGTGTACTGGATGACGCCGCAGGAGGCCGCGACGCTCACCGCGGCGCTGGGCGACGGGCCGAGCCGCTGGGTGAAGAGCAAGGTGCCGCCGCCCGCGGCGGAGTGGGTCGACACGTTCAAGAAAGAGGGGCAGGAGCTCTCCAGGGCTAACCCTGCGGGCTCGTCCTGGATCGAGAAAATCGACTGCACGAAGTACGCCTCCAGGATCGTGATTAGGTAGTGGAGAAGGCGTACGCGGCCTGGCGCGCGTTCCAGGACCGCTTCCTGGCGTACGCCGGGGCGGTCCTGTTCGTCGGCTCCACGCTGCTCGCGCTGCTCGAGGTGGGGCGGCGCTACCTGCTTGGCCTGTCCTTCGAGTGGCAGCAGGACGCGGTCACCTTCTTCATCCTCAGCGGGGTCTTCCTCTACTTCAGCATCTCGCAGCGGCGTGACGCGCACCTCACCGTCACGCTGATCCCGGAGCTGCTCGCCGTGTTCGGCGGCCGCTGGCGCGCCGGCGCCGAGGTCGTGAAGCTCGTCGCGCTTGCGTTCTCCTGCGCGTTCATGGCCGCGGTCGTCTGGTGGGGCATCCCCGAGGTCGAGGACAGCTTCCGCTACGAGTCGCGCACCGAGAGCCTCGCGTTCCCGATGTGGCCTTTCCTCGCCGTGCTGCTCGCGTCCTTCGCCTGCATGGCGATCACGATGCTGTTCCAGATCTACCGCGCGGTGCAGGCGCTGCGCGGGCGAACGGTCCTCGCGGAGGGCGGCGAGGAGACGGACGGTACGCATTAGATGGATAAGAGTCGCTAGTGGCGATCGTCGGCATCGTGCTGTTCGCGCTGCTGCTGGCTGCGGTGCCGATCGGCATCGCGCT
>DATADT010000014.1:0-10754 GCA_036258355.1 Burkholderiales bacterium | reverse complement strand
CGCTTTCGCCTGCTCGACGACCGCCGCGGCGCTGCCGTGAAATTCGAGAAAGAGCGTGGGCGCTTCCCGATAGGTCGTCTTGTTATGCCGGTTGAGGGCCGCCATGGTGGTCGCGCAGAGAAGCTCGCTGCGCGCGATCGGTATCCCGGCCTGGAGCGTTTCGATCACCGTGTTCGCCGCGCCCTCGATCTCCGGGAACGCACACACCGCGGCCGACATCGCCTCCTGCACCGGGTGCAGCTTCACCGTCACTTCGGTGATGATGCCGAGCGTGCCCTCGGAGCCGACGAAGAGCCGCGTCAGGTCGTAGCCCGCGGCCGATTTCTTCGCGCGGCGCGAGGTCTGGATGATACGGCCGTCGGGCAGCACGACTTTCAGCGACAGCACGTTCTCGCGCATCGTGCCGTAGCGCACGGCGTTCGTCCCGGAGGCGCGCGTGGCGGCCATGCCGCCGAGCGTGGCGTCGGCGCCCGGATCGATCGCGAAGAAAAGCCCCGTGTGCTTGATGTGCTCGTTGAGCTGCTTGCGCGTCACGCCGGCCTGCACCACCGCGTCGAGGTCCCGCTCGTGGACCGCCAGGACCTGGTTCATCCGCGAAAGGTCGATCGACACGCCGCCCTGCACCGCAAGGATGTGGCCCTCGAGCGAGGTGCCGACCCCATAGGGGATCATCGGCACGCGATGGCGGCGGCAGATGTTGACGGTGTCGCGCACCTCCTCGGTCGTCTGCGGGAAGACCACGGCATCCGGCGGGGCATAGGGGAAGTAGGACTCGTCCTTGCCGTGGTGCTCGCGCACCGCGGCTGAGGTCGAGACCCGATCGGCGCCGAGCAGCGCCTTGAGCTCGGCCAGGACGGATTGATCGAATTCGCGTGCCTTGTTCATGCGGCTATTTTAGTTTGATCTCCCCGTCGAAGGGCACCTTGACGCCGAGCTGAGGGATTTCGAGGGTCGCGCGTGCGGCGAGACTTTCGTTGCCCTGCAGCTTTCCGTCCATGATGGCCTTCTGCACCGCCTGCTCGATCTCGCGCTGCGAGTTCACCCCGACCATCTTCAGGAACTTGCGGATGCTGAGGTTGAAGGTTTCCTGGTCCATTTGGCTCTCCTCATTTTCCTTTCGACAGGATCTCGTTGGCCAGTTCCTTGCCGAGCTCGACGCCGAACTGGTCGAAGCTGTTGATGTTCCATATCACGCCCTGGGTGAAGACCTTGTGCTCGTACAGGGCAATCAAGCGTCCGAGGTTGCGCGGGGTCAGCTCTCCAAAAGAAAAGATGCTCGAGGGCCGGTTTCCGGGATACTGCCGGTGAGGCGGCAGTCCGGGATCGTCGGTACCGAACGCGAGCGCGTCGGCCTGAGCGCGCAGATTCGCCGACACGACCGGGTGGAGGCCGAAATCAATGAAGTCCGCCGGTACGACATGCGTGCCCTGGTGCAGCAGCTGGTGGAACGAATGCTGGCTCACCGTGCCTTCGCCGCCCCAGACGATGGGCGCGGTCGCATAGTCGACGACGCGCCCCTCGCGATCGACGCGCTTGCCGTTCGATTCCATCTCGAGCTGCTGCAGGTACGCGGGCAGCAACCGCATGGCCTGGGAATAGGGCAGCACCACGTGCGTCGGTGCGCCGAGGAAGTTCGTGTTCCACACGCCCGCGAGCGCCATGAGCACCGGCACGTTCTTCTCGATGGGGGTCTTCGCGAAGTGCTGGTCCACTTCGTGTCCGCCTGAAAGAAATTCCTCAAAGGCTTTCCAGCCGAGGGCGCAGGCGGCGGCGAAGCCGACCGCCGACCACACCGAGAAGCGCCCGCCGACCCAGTCCCACATCGGCAGGATTTCTTCCGCGCCGAAGGCGCGGGCGGCATCGACATTCGCCGTGATGGCGAAAAAGTGCCTCGCTCCCCACTGTCTCGCGGCCGCGGCATTCGCCATCGTCTCCTGCGTGGTGAAGGTCTTCGAAGCCACCACGACCAGCGTACTCGCCGGGTCGGCTTGTTCGAGCGCGCGCTGGAGCTCGCGCGGGTCCACGTTGGCGGCGAAGCGCACGTCGAGCGTGCCGTCGCCGAGCGCATCGGCAAGCAGCCGCGGCCCCAGATCCGAGCCGCCGGTCCCGAGGTTGACGATCCGCTTGAAAGGTTTCTCGCTCCTCAGCTTGCCGCAAAGATCCTTCATGCGGCTCAGGACCTCTTTGACTTCGCGCGGCGCGGAGTCGCCGGAGCGCAGAGCCGTGTGCCAGGCGGCGCGTCCCTCGGTCGAGTTCACCTCGGTTCCGGCGAGCAGCGCCTCGCGCCACTCGGGGAAGCCGCGCTCGGCGCCGAGGTGGGCGAGAAGCCGCAGCGTGATCTTGCCCAGGCGCTGGCGCGAATAGTCGTAGCGCACGCCCGGGGCTTCCGCCATGAACTGCTCGCCGCGCGCCTTGTCGGCGGCGAAGAGATCGCGCAGGTGCACGCCGCGCCAGCTGTCCGCGTGCTGCGCGAGCTTGGGCCAGGCGGGGCATTGGGTCGGGGGGCGGGTGTTCATCGCTCGCTCATTTTGCGAGCCTGTAGAGACGATAGCGCTCGGCGCGGTCGCCGGGCCGGCCGACGTCGGCGAGCTTTACCCAGCCGACGCCCGGTCCGTCGAACTCGTGGCGCGGGGTGCCCTGCACGAGAAGGAGCGGACAGGCGTTCGGCTTCACGATGTCGAACGCCCGCGTGCGGATGCCCGCATGGTAGTCGAACGCCGCCATCTGCGACACCCCGAGCGACTTCTGCGCGATGCAGCTCGACCCGACCGGGATCTTCGAGCGCAGCTGCAGCGCCACCGAGCGGTAGCTCTTCTGGTAGTCCGCCCACGGCATGAGCAGCATCGCGCCCGTGCCCCACAGCAGCACGATACCCGCCGCCCAGCGCAGGAGGCTGCGCATTGGAGAGCGCGTGGTGAAGAAGATGAGATAGACCCATGCCGCCGCGAGCAGCAGCGCGAACGCCACGGACAGCATGCTGAGCTCCGGTGTGAATCCAGGCGCGGTCTTGTAGAAGTTGTTGGCGAAGCGCGCCGGCACGCCGGTCACCACGGCGAACCAGCAGAACCAGATCAGCGCGCCGAAGAAGCCGAACCCGAGCACGCTGAACCAGTCGAGCGCGCCGGCCGCCCCGCGCCTGAGGACGAGCGCGCCCCGCGCGGCGAGGAGCGCGAGCGGGGCGAGGAGCGGAATCAGCTGCACGTCCTGCGTCGGCCCCCAGTACGCCGCGGCGACGAGCATGAAAAGCGTCCCCGTTGCCGCCACGAACAGCTCGGGCTCGCGCCAGCGGCGGCGCAGCGACCAAGCGGCCCAAAGCGCGATCGGCCACGCGGGGAAGGTGAACCAGCTCCCGGTCACCAGGAAGTAGCGCAGGTTGGCGAGCGGCCTGCCGAGCGGCTGCCACGCCGCAGCGCGCCAGAGCTCGAACGCTTCGGGCGCGCGCCAATAGAGCGCGAGCGGCCAGCTCGCTGCAATCGCCAAGCCGACTGCCGCCGAAGACGCTATGAAGATGATGCCGCGTGGCGAGCGCCATTCACTGCACGCGAGATGGGCGATAGCCACCGCGACGAGCAGAGAAGCGGGCGCCGTCCAGGCCGCCGAAAGCGCGGCAAAGCCGAGCCCTGCGCCGAACACTACGCCTGCAGCGAGCGGCCGGCGCGCCGCGTGCGGCAGCGCCGCGAGCGCGCCGCACAGCGCGGCGAGAGAGGCGAGCTCGGGAAGCGCCTCGTGCGCATGAACGATCAGCCCGATCGATCCGAGCAGCACCAGCATTGCCGCCGAGCCGTGCACCCGGCGCTCCTCCTGCGGGCCTGCCCAATCGCGCGCCGCGACGTAGATCAGCCAGTACGCGGCAAGGACCAGCGCTGCGCTCGCGAGGCGCGCGGCGGAATGAAACTCCATGACGTACCGCAACAGCAGGCCGAAGCCGGCGGCGAGCCAGTGATACAGCGGCGGATCGAACAGCCACGGCGTGCCGGCGATGCGGGGAACGAGCGGCGCGCCGCCGCCCGCGGCCATGTCGTGCACGATGCCGAGCGCGATGGCATCCTGCGTCTTCCACAAGTCGTGTCCGGCGAGGCCGGGAAGCGCGAACGCCAGCGCGATGAGCGCGAGCGCGGCGGGACGGGGCGGGAGGGCGAGGCGGGGGATCATCCCCCAGAAAGACCGGCTAGGCCTTCTTCTCCGGGGTTTTCTTCGTGTAGCGCCGCTTGAACTTCTCGACGCGGCCGGCCGTGTCGACGATCTTCTGCTTGCCGGTGTAGAAGGAGTGCGATTCCGACGATACCTCGACCTTCACCACCGGATATTCCTTGCCGTCGGACCACTTCATCGTCTCGCGGCCCTTGGTGTCGATGGCCGAGCGGGTGAGGAAGGAATGGTTCGAGCTCGTGTCGAGGAAGATGACCGGCTTGTATTCGGGGTGGATGCCAGGTTTCATAGGGCGCGAATTATAAAGGAAAAAAGCTCTTTCAAAGCCTCCCTTCGCGCTTGAGCTCCAGGTAGCGGTTCACTAGCGATATGGCGAGGCGCTCGGGCTCGATGTCCAGGCAGAGCGCGCCCGACGCGCCGATGCGCCGGAAGGTGCGCTCACGGGCGGCGAGATAGTCGGCGGCGGCGGCATGGGTGACGGCGCGGTCGAAGCTGTCGACGCGAGCCGAGAGCGCACGCGAAATGATGGCTTCTCTCAGCGAGGCGAGGACGACCAGGTGTCGCGTGCGCAGCAGCTTCAGCGCCGGAAGGAGCGTCTCGTCGTCCTCGTCGCGCAGGTTGGTCAGCACGATCACGAGCGAGCGCCGGCGCACGCGGCGCATGACGTCGCGCGCGGCAAGGTGGTAGTCGGGCACCGACAGCGTGGGCTCGATGTCGTACACGCGGTTCAAGATCGCGTTCACCGCCGCGACCGACTTTCGCGGCTCCACGTAGCGGTCCACTCCGGCCATGGTCATGAGGCCGACCGCGTCGCCCTGGCGCAGCGCGACGTGCGCAAGGAGCAGCGCGGCGTTCAGCGCATGGTCGAAATGCGAGAGCTCGTCGTCTTTCGAAGCCATGCGGCGGCCGCAGTCGACCACGAGCAGCACGCGCTGGTCTTTCGCCTCCTCGTACTCGCGCGAGATGAGGCGCGCGGTCCGCGAGGTGGCCTTCCAGTCGATCGCGCGCTGCGAATCGCCCTGGCGGTACTCGCGCAGCTGGTGGAACTCAGTTCCCTCGCCGCGCCGGCGCACCTGAAGCACGCCGATCTGCGACAGCCGGTTGTCTGTGGCAAGGAGCGTGTACTTGGCGAGCGCCCGGAAGTTGGGGTAGACCCGGACCATCGAGGGCAAGCCGGTCCTGCGCCTGATCCGCCACAGTCCCAGCGGTGAGAAAAGACGTACCTCGGCCGCTCCGAACTCGGTCTCGCCGCGCGCCACCGGCCGCACCTGGTAGGCGACCTCGGTCCACTGCGAGCGCTGGAGCTCCAGGCGCCGCGGCAGGCCGTCCGCCTCGAAGCTCGGCGGATGGTGATCGTGCAGCTCGAGCCGCACTCGCATCGCGGCGGCGTTCGCGATGCGCAGCCGCACCTCCGAGCGCACGCCGAGCGCGAGCGATCCCGGGACGTTGCGCGCGAGCGCCGGCGAAGGGAGCCGCCGTCCGGCGAAGGCATCGAGCACGGCAAGCAGCGCGAACCCCGCCGCTGCCATCAGCCAGGGCAGCTGGAACCCCGGGTAGATCGACACCGCGACCGAGATCGCGGCGAGGACGACCACCGCCCAGAGAAGCCTGGGGGAAGGAATCACTTGCGCGGCGCCTCGATCTTTTCGATGAGGCCCTTCAGGATGGCGTCGGTGTCGCGCCCCTCGAGCTCGAGCTCGGGCGACGGCATGATGCGATGCCGCAGCGCGGGTAGCGCCATCTTCTTCACGTCGTCGGGCGTGACATAGTCGCGCCCGGCGAGGAGCGCGGCGGCGCGCGCCGCGCGCACGAGCGAGATCGCGCCGCGCGGTCCGGCGCCCGCCACCACGCCCGCCCAGGCGCGCGTCGCGCGCACCAGGCGGATCGCGTAGTCGAGCACCGCATCGTCGGCGGCGAGCGCTGCGGCGATCGCCTGCAGCGAGACCACCGTAGAGGGCTTGACCAGGCTCGCCACCTGCTCGACCTCGAGCCGGTCTCCGATTTTGCCGTCGGTGACGTGCCGAACCATGGCGAGCTCGTCGGCCTGCGCCGGATAGTCGATCTTTACCTTGAGGAGGAAGCGGTCGAGCTGCGCCTCGGGCAGCGCGTAGGTGCCTTCCTGCTCGATCGGGTTCTGGGTGGCGAGGACCATGAACGGAGGCTCGAGCTTGTGCGCCTCGCCCTCGATCGTGACCTGGGCCTCCTGCATCACCTCGAGGAGCGCCGCCTGGGTCTTCGCCGGCGCGCGGTTGATCTCGTCGGCGAGGAGCAGGTTGACGAAGACCGGCCCGCGCCGGGTGGTGAATACCTGGTTCTTCGGGTCATAGAGCGTGTGGCCGGTGACGTCGGCGGGCATGAGGTCCGGGGTGAACTGGATGCGGCCGAAGCTGCCGGAAATGGTGCGGGCGAGCGCCTTGACGAGCAGGGTCTTCCCCAGGCCGGGCACGCCCTCGACCAGCACGTGGCCGCCGGCGAGCAGCGCGCACAGCACCGAATCGATGACCTCCGGCTGGCCGATGAGCGCCTTGGCCACCTCGGCGCGCATGGCGGCAGCAACCTTGGTCGCCTGGACGAACTGCTCGGGATTTGGCTTTGTCATTTTGCTCCCTTTTCCAGTGCACTGTGGATGCGCTGCGCATGCTGGGCGACCCGGATGAAATCCGCGCCGCGCATGGCACCCGCGGCGGACATGAAGCGTGCCGCTTCCTCTCTCGTGATGCCGGCGAGAGACGCGAGCCGTGCGATGCGCTCGGCCTGGGGCGCCGCGGCGAAGTCGGGCTGCGCGCGGGCGATGCGGCGCAGCGCGGCGTCGCGCGCGGCGACCACCAGGCGCGAGCGCAGCCCCTGGGTCCAGTAGTAGCGGCCGCTTGCGCGCAGGTGGTCGAGAAGGCGGCGCCGGCCGGGCGGGGCGTCGGGCGCCACCGGCCCGAAGCGCGGCATGATGCTCCACAGCCAGAGCGCGAGGAGAGCCGCAGCCGCGGCGAGCGCGGGCGCTGCGTTCTCCTTGAGGAAGCTCCATAGAGAGAGCCGCATCGGCGCCCAGTACACGACGAGCTCGCGTCCGGGCGTAAGCTCGAGCAGGTGCAACAGCATCTCGGCGTGGTCGTTCTCGCCGATGGCGCGGTTGCGCGCGAAGTTGAGCGTCGCCGCGACCGTAGCCATGCCGCGCCCGCGCGCGAACGAGACGAGCTGCTCGCCGGCGCGCAGGCGCACATCCGCCCCGGCGGCCACGAGCTTCATGCCGGAGAGCATGGCGACGGTCAGCTTGCGGCCGGCTCCGGGCACCTCGACGACGAGCGGCTTCACCGGGGGGGCGTTCTCGCGCTGCACGCCCAGCATGTCGAGCAGCGGGTCGGCTACGCCGATGAGCTCCGCCTCTACGATGAGATGGCCGCCGCGCTCGGCCCAGCGTACGAGCTCGGTCAGCCGCTCGGCGCTGAGCGCCTGCCTGCGGCTTGGCAGGATGAGCGTCCCGCGCGCGGGTAGCGTGTCGAGCGCGGGCAGAGAGCGGGCCTCGGTCGCCTTCCATCCCATGCGCTCAGCGAAGCGCTCCGCGGCTAGGAACTGGCGCAGGCGCGCCTCGCCGGAAGCCCCGACCCATTCCTTGACTGATACCCACTCGAAATTAGCGCGCCACCACGCGACCGCAAGCCCCGCCAGCACGACCGCTACGACAAGGACAATGATCTTTGCTTTCACGCGAATGCCGCCTTGTAGTCGCTCGCGAGCCGCTCGACGTCGGTGGGCGGCGGCGTGCGCCGCGCGTAGGCGCAGTTGCGCCAGGCGCCGATCAGGTCCCTCAGGAATGGCATTTCACCCGACAGGCGCAGCACGTCGCCTTCGGTATGGCTCGCGAGGAGCCGCACGCCGCGCTTGTGCACTAGCTCGGACAGCGCGCCGCGGTAGAGCAGGCTCAGCGCCTCGCGCAGCTTGCCTGCGCGCGCGAGCGCCGCGGCCGCGGCGCCGACGTCCGGCGGGAGCGTCTCGGGCGCGAGCTCCACGCCGAACAGCGCCGGCGGCGGGCGGTACGGCTCCGCGCGCTCGACGCGCTGCCGCGGCAGAATGCGCGCCGCCCACCACAGGGTGTAGGCGATAAGGGCGCCGGCCGCGATCCACAGCAGGACCTCGGCCGCCTTCGCAAGCGAGGACCCAACCGCTGTCCAGCCGCGCCGTCCCTCGCTGCGGCTGCCGCGGTCCTCGTCTTTCCTTTTCGGCTGCCACCGCTCGACCTCACGCTGGTAGCCGAACTCTCTGGCCTTCAGGACCTCGGCGATCTCCTGCGTGGGATTCTTCGCCTGGGCGTATGCGGCTGGAGGCACGGCGAAGCCAAGGATGAAAACGCACATGAAAAGAGCAACCGCATGCCGCTCGGCGATGCGTCGCAGGGCCAGCTCGATGTCCCAACCTTCGAGTAGCGTGCGCCGGTTGAGGTAAAGGGCGAAGCCTGCGGCGACGTAGAACGGCTCGAGCGCGAGAATCACGAGCGCGTAAACAATCGCGTCCTCGAGCGAGGCGCGCTGCAGCGATTCGTACAAGCCGGCGAGGAAACTCTCGCCGTCACCGCGCGCGCGCTCGGCTTGCGCCGGCAAGAGCAGCGCGGCAAAGCCGCCGGCCGACCACATGAGCAGCGCCTCGAAATGCACCCATACGATGGTGAGCCACACCGCGTAGCTCCGCGTGCGCCGGCCGAGCACCGCCTTCCGGGCGCGGCGCTCGCGTCCACGGCTGCCCTCGAGCTGGCGTACCGGCAGGTTGAACGAGCGCGCGAGGTCGAAGCGCTCGACGCTGAGCGCCCAGAAAAGGCCGGTGCCGAGCCACTGGCCCGCCTGCCGCCATACCTCCTTCCAGGTCGGCACTTCGCCGAACACCGCTCGCGAGAGGACGTGCAGCACCACGCGGTCGTAGAGCGGCTCGAGCCACCAGATGAGGAGCATCGCGAGCCACAGGGTCCCGGTGGCCCAGCAGAGCAGCAGCATGGCGCAGATGAGCGGAACGAACACCATGGCGTGGGCGGCGTACACCGGGCGCCACCAGCGCCGCAGCATCGTGAAGCCGAGGTCCATCGCCTCCCACGGCGAGCGCCGGCGCAGGGTAATCGCCAGCGCGGCGAGGCGCGTGCTTTGCTCAGCGGGCGGCACGCGCGCGTCCGGCGAAGATGAAGTAGGCAGCGAGCAGCGCCCAGCCCGCGCCCCCCACGGCGATCTTCACGTTGAACGGCACCTCGGTCAGAGGCGACCAGAACGCTTCGACGAACGCCGCCGCGAGGAACATGAGCGCCGCGCCGTACATGATGCGCACTGCGGGTCTTGCGGCGGCGACAAGCGCGGCTTTGCGGCTCAGGTTGCCCGGCGCGATGACGGCGAGCCCGAGCCGCAAGCCGGCCGCGCCCGAGAGCACGATCGCGACGAGCTCCGGGGCGGAATGGCCGGCGACGAACGACCAGAACGTCTCGCCGAAGCCCGCGTGCGTGAGGTAGCCGGCGACCGCGCCGATGATGACGCCGTTCGCGCCCAGAAACCACGCCGAGCCGACCCCGGCGAGCATGCCCCCGGCGAAGGTCTGGAAACCGATGCGCACGTTGTTCCAGATGTAGAAGCCGAACATCAGCACGTTGGTGTCGGCCTCGCGCATGCCGATGCGGCGGTTCGCCGGGTCGTACATCTGGTGGAAGTTGGCGATCTGCTCGGGGGCGAGCAGGTAGTGAACAAAATCGGGGAACTGCTGCAGCAGCGCGATCAGGGCGAGGAGCGGCCCGAAGAAGAGCAGCGCCGCCGCGGTCACCAGGCGCCACTCCTGGCGCACCAGGCGCGGAAGGCCGGCGAGCATGAACTCGAGCACCTGCTGCGACTCGCGCCGGCGGTTGGAGTAGAGCGCGTGGTGGCCGCGCAGCGCCAGGCGGTTCAGCCGGTCGACCAGGTCGGCGCTATAGCGGCGCTCGGCGGCAAGGGCAAGGTGCTGGCAGAGGCGGCGGAAGCGGGCCGGCATTTCGGCGGGGTCGAAACCGGTCTTCTTGTCCAGGAATTGCTCGAACTCGCTCCATTCCCTGGCGTGAGCGAGCTCGAACGGCGTCTGCTTCACTGGCGCCCCGCCAGGTAGTTCGCCATGCCGATAAGGCGGGCGGCGGCGCGCGCGCCGTCGAGCCGGCCGACGAGCGGCGTCGGCAACGCGGCAAGCTCCTCGACGCGCTCGCGCGTCAGGCCCGAGGAGCGCTCGGCGAGCTCGAGCACCGCGCGCTGCTCGTCGAGGTCGAGCTCGACCGGCGGCGCCACCGGGGGCGCTTCCGGGATCGTTCTGGATGAATCGACCGCGGCGGATTGGTAAACGACCACCGTTCCGGCCGCGAGATCGCCGAGCCGCTTGAAGTCGCGGTTGAGCAGCATGGTGACGAGGCCGAATGCGTACAGGAGCGGCAGGAAGTCGACCGCTCGCAGGAGGTTGCGCGTCAGGGCGCCCGGCCAGCGCAGCGGAGTGCCGTCGTCGTTGAGCACCGCGATGCCGAACAGGCGCTTGCCCGGCGTCTGGCCGCGCATCTGCGCTTCGAACCACGCAGGGAGCAGCCATTCGACGAAGAACGCCGCGAGCAGCACCACGCCCCAGCCGGCGCG
>DATADT010000013.1:0-5075 GCA_036258355.1 Burkholderiales bacterium | reverse complement strand
TGAGTTTTCAGGAATGGAAGGAAGTGCTCTCCATCGTGCTCGACGGCGCATTCCTCTGCGCGCAGGCGGCGCTGCCGCACCTCATCAAGGCGGGCGGCGGCACGATCGTGAACATCGGCGGGCAGACCGCGCACAAGGGCGCTGCCGAGCGCGCGCATGTGATTACAGCGAAGGCGGGGATCGCCGGCCTGACTAAGGCGCTCGCGCTCGATCTCGCGCCGCACCAGATCACGGTGAACTGCGTCGTGCCGGGCACGATCGAGAGCCAGCGCGGGCTGCCGGGCGTGCCGGAGCGGCCCGCGAGCCGGCGCACGCCGCCGCCGATCGGGCGGCGCGGCGAGCCGGAGGAGATCGCCGCCATGGTGCGCATGCTGTGCGGGCCGGACGCGCGCTACATCACCGGCCAGGCGATTCACGTCAACGGCGGAGGCTATCTCCCGTGAAGCAGGACGCGATCTCGCCGGTGATGCGGCGGTTGAGCGCCTACATCGCCGGGGCCCGGAAGACAAGCCTCCCCGCGGCGGTACTGGAAAGGACAAAGCATCATGTGCTCGACACCATCGCGGCGATGGTGTCCGGCTCGCGCCTTCTGCCCGGGAGGAAAGGCATCTCCTACGTCAAGGCGCTCGGCGGTACCAAAGAGGCGTGCGTGATTGGCAGCCGCATCGTCACGAGCGCGGCCAACGCGGCGCTCGCCAACGGCATGTGCGCGCACGCGGACGAGACGGACGACTCGCATGCGCCGTCGGTCATGCACCCGGGCTGCGGCATCGTGCCGGCCGCCCTTGCCGTTGCCGAAAAAGAAGGTCGAAATGGTGAAGCGCTGCTGCGCGCGGTTGCGCTCGGCTACGACGTGGCGACGCGTCTCACGATGTCGCTCAATGCCTTCCGTTTTCGCGAGGACGGTCTCTCGACCCACAGCTACGGTCCGACATTCGGCGCGGCTGCGGCCGCGGGATCGATCGCCAGGGTCAATGAGCGTCAAGCTCGATACCTTCTTTCCTACGCAGCCCAGCAGGCATCCGGTATTTCCTGCTGGATGCGCGACGAAGAACACATCGAAAAGGCTTTCGACTTCGGCGGCATGCCGGCGCGCAACGGCGTCACCGCCGCGACCATGGTCGCGCAGGGCTTCAGCGGCGTGGAGGACGTGTTCTCGGGAGAGCGCAACTTCTTCGTCGCGCACGGGCGCCCGGCGGATCCCGAGGCGCTGGTGCGCGGCCTGGGCGAGGACTACGAGATCCTGAGGACCAACATCAAGCGCTGGTCGGTCGGCTCGCCGATCCAGGCGCCGCTCGACTCGCTTTCCATCCTCATCCAGGAGCATGGCCTGGAGGCGGAAGCGGTGGAGAAGCTCACCATCCGGGTGGCGCATCGGGACAAGAACACCACCGACAACCGCGACATGCCCGATATCTGCATGCAGCACCTGTGCGCGGTGATGCTGCTCGACGGCACGGTGACGTTCAAATCGTCTCACGAGGAAAGAAGGATGCGTGACGCGAAAGTGCTGGAACTACGGCGCCGGATCGAGCTCGTGGGTGACGACGCGCTGACCAGGACCATGCCGGCCCGCCAGGGCATTGTCGAGATCGCCTTGCGCGACGGTCGCACCTTGCGCCATCACACGGTGGCCGTGCGTGGCACCGCGGAAAACCCCATGACGCGTGCCGAAGTCGATGCCAAGAGCTACGATCTGATCGCGCCGGCAGCCGGAAAGGCGCGCGCCCGCAAACTGTGCCACGCGGTGTGGAATCTGGAGCAGCTGCGCGATGTTCGCAAGCTGAGACCCTTGCTGATGGAGACACCATGAATCGAATCGTGCATCTCGCGCTCAGGGTCGAAGACCTCGAGCGCACCACCGAGTTCTACCAAAAGGTGTTTGGCTTCGTCGAGATGAACACCGAGAAGGTGCGCGACCATACCTCGCGCCACCTGAGTGACGGCGTGCTCGACATCGCGCTCATCAAGTACGACGCCGGCACCCAATCGGCGGAATCGAAGGCCGCGGGGGAGGGACCCTGCATTCATCATTTCGCGGTCGAGGTCGACGACGTGGAGAGAGCGACCGAGCAGGTGAAGAGCTACGGCTGCGACATCATCAGCGACCCGGGCGTGATCCCGGTCAAGTTCCGGGCGCCCGGCGGGACGGTCTGCGAGCTGGTGCCGAAAGGGCGCTACCAGAAGCCCAGGTCGACGGCCCGCAAGAAATCCGCTCGATGAAGCGGTTCGGGGGCGATTTCTGGTCCGGGCTCGCCCTCGGCGGGCTCGGCGCCTACATCGTCTCCGAGGCGGCGCGCTGGGAGTATCTCGGCCCCGACGGCCCCGGGCCGGGATTCTTCCCGCTGTGGTACGGCATCGCCCTCGCGGCGCTGTCGCTCGCGCTGGTGATCTCGAGTCTCAGGAGCAAAGACTCCGAGAGAATCGAATGGGCCGGCGGCGGGCGCGCGTTCGCGACCTGGGCGGCGTTCGCCGTCTGCGTCGCGGCTCTCAAGGTCGTGGGCTTTTTCGTGTCGCTCGCTGCGCTGACCTTCTTCATCGTCGCCGTCATGTACCGCCGGCCGCTGAGAGTCGCCGCGACGGTAGCGGCGGCGATCGCGGTTGCGTTCTACGTGGTGTTCCCGCTGGCGCTCGGCGTGGGGCTTCCCTAGGTCATGGAGGTCCTCGCCGGCCTGATGCAGGGCTTCGCGGTGGCGCTGCAGCCCGCCAACCTGCTGTGGTGCCTGGTCGGCGTCGCGCTCGGCACGGTGGTCGGGATCATGCCGGGGCTCGGCCCGCCGGCGACCGTCGCGATGCTCTTGCCGCTCACCATGCTGATGAATCCGGCGAGCGCGATGATCATGCTCGCGGGTATCTATTACGGCGCGAAGTACGGCGGCTCGACCACCTCGATCCTGCTCAACGTGCCGGGCGAGTCGGCCTCGGTGGTGACCTGCCTCGACGGCTATCAGATGGCGCGCAAGGGCCGCGCCGGGGCGGCGCTCGGAATCGCGGCGATCGCCTCGTTCATCGCAGGCACCGTGGGCGTGGTCGGTCTCATGCTGGTCGCGCCGCCGCTCGCGCGCATGGCGCTCGCGTTCAGCTCGCCGGAATATTTCGCTCTCATGGCGCTCGGCCTGGCGATGGTCGTGCTGCTCGCCGGGCGCTCGATGGTCAAGGCGCTCCTCGCGATGCTGGTCGGGCTCTGGCTCGCCGGCGTCGGCACGGATCTCTTCACGCAAACCTCGCGCTTCACCTTCGGGCGGCTGGAGCTGCTTTCCGGCATCGATTTCGCGGTGGTGGCGATCGGCGTGTTTGCGGTGGGCGAGGTGCTCGCGAGCATGGGGAGGCGCGACGCCGCCCAATCGCTTCCGGTTCCCAAGGGATGGCGCAACCTCCTACCCACCGCGCAGGACCTGAAGGATTCGCGCTTCGCCTTCGCCAATGGCTCGATCATCGGCTTTCTGATCGGTGTCCTGCCTGGCGCCGGGTCGACCATCGCCTCGTTCATCTCTTACGGGCTGGAGAAAGCCGTGTCTCGCCGCCCGCAGGAGTTCGGCAAGGGCGTGGTCGAAGGCGTTGCGGCACCGGAGGGCGCGAACAACGCCGAGACTGGAGGCGCGCTCATCCCGATGCTGACGCTGGGGATTCCCGGCTCGTCAACCACCGCGATCCTGCTCGCCGCTTTGGTGCTGTGGGGATTCAAGCCCGGGCCGCTTTTCATTCCGGAAAACCCGGCGCTGTTCTGGGGCTTGGTGGCGAGCATGTACATGGGCAACCTCATGCTGCTCGTCCTGAACTTTCCGCTCGTGCCGCTCTTCGCCCAGGTGCTGCGCGCCCCGGTGTACGTGCTGTTCCCGCTCATCCTCGGAATCTCGCTCGTGGGCGTCTACAGCACCTCGGGCAGCCTGTTCGATGTCTGGCTGCTGGCCGCCTTCGGGCTCGGCGGGTACCTCATGCGCAAGCTCGACTATCCGTCGGCGCCGCTGATCCTGGGCTTCGTCCTGGGCGCGCCGCTCGAGCGCGCGCTGCGCCAGTCGCTCATGATGTCGGACGGCAGCCTTTCCATCCTGGTGTCTAGGCCGGTGCCGGCGGTGATGCTATCGTTGGCCGTGCTGATTCTGCTGATTCCGCTGATTGGCAAAGTGAATTCCTGGCGCCTGCGCGCTTTGGAATAGTCAAAACGAGGAGGAGGATCCGATGAAAGTTGTGTTGGCTGTGCTGGGGCTCGCGTTCGCGCTGCCCGCGTTTTCGCAAAGCTTTACCCCGACGAAGCCCGTCGAGGCGGTGGTGCACACGGGTCCGGGCGGCGGCAGCGATGTGCTCGCCCGCGCGGTCGCGCTGATGATGGAGAAGGAGAAGCTGCTGCCGGTGCGCTTGCAGGTGGTCAACAAGACCGGCGGCGGCGGCGCGGTGGCCGCTGCATACATGGCCGAGAAGAAGGGCGACACCCATACGATCGGCTTTTTCACCGGCGTGTGGCTCACCAACCCGCTCACGAGCGCCGAAGCCAAGGTCACGCTTAAGGACCTCACGCCGGTCGCGCGCCTGGTGCTCGAGCCGGCGGTCATCGCGGTGAAGGCGGATGCGCCCTACAAGACGCTTGGCGACTTCGTGAACGCCGCCAAGCAGAAGCCGGGCGAGCTCAAGCAGTCCGGCGGGTCGGTCACGAGCCGCGACAACGTGGTGCGCCAGCAACTGCAGAAGGTGAGCGGCGCGCGCTGGCAGTTCATCTCCTTCCCCGGCGGCGGCGAGCGCATTGCGGCGCTGCTCGGCGGGCACGTCAACATGATGGTGATCGAGCCCGCCGAAGCTGGCGAGCACATCCGCGCCGGCAACATGCGCGTACTCGCGCAGGTAACCGATAAGCGCCTGCCAGCGTTCCCCAATGTGCCGACCCTCAAGGAAGCGGGCTTCAACGTCACGCCGGTGCCGCAGGTGCGCGGCATCGTCGCGCCGCCCGGAATCCCGCGCGAGAACGTGGCGTACTGGGAAGGCGTGTTCAGGAAGCTCACGCAGACCGAGTCGTGGAAGAAATTCCTCTCCGACAACCAGTTCGAGGACGGCTTCCAGGGCGCCGCCGACCTGGTGAAGTT
>DATADT010000012.1:0-6224 GCA_036258355.1 Burkholderiales bacterium | reverse complement strand
CTCGGCACGCTGTTGCTCGACCTCCTTACGAGCGACGAGGACCTCGACGTCGAGCGGCGCTTCGACATCGCGTTGCTCACTGCGCGGCTCGCCGACTCGGTGCGCTTTCTTTCCGAGCAGAAGGCTACGCGCGGCCTGCCGGTCGGGCTCTTCGGTGCGAGCACCGGCGCAGCCTCCGCGCTGCGCGTCGCGGCCGCGATGCCGCAGCGCATCGGCGCGGTCGTCTCGCGCGGTGGCCGCCCCGACCTCGCGGGCGATACCGCGCTTGCGCGGGTCAAGGCGCCGACGCTGCTCATCGTCGGCGGAGAGGACGCGGGCGTGATCGAGCTCAACGAGCAGGCGCGCGACGCGCTCGCGCTCTGCGAGCGCAAGCTGGTGCTCGTGCCTGGGGCGACGCACCTCTTCGAGGAGCCGGGCGCGCTCGAGCAAGTGGCGCGCCTCGCCGCCGCGTGGTTTGCGCGCCATCTCGTTCGTGGGACATTGGCTCAGTGAAGCGCTGCCTGCTGGTCGTGGACATACAGCCCGACTTCATGCCCGGCGGCGCGCTCGCGGTGCCGCGCGGCGACGAGGTGATCGCGCCGATCAACCGCCTCGGCACGCAATTCGACGACGTGGTGCTGACGCAGGACTGGCACCCGCGCGGCCACATCTCGTTCGCCTCCTCGCACCCCGGAAAGAAGCCCTTCGACAAAATCATACTGCCTTACGGCGAGCAGGTGCTGTGGCCGGACCATTGCGTGCAGGGCACGCCGGGTGCGGCGCTGCACCCGGCGCTCTCGTTGCCGCACGCGCAGCTCATCGTGCGCAAAGGCCATCACCGCGACGTCGACAGCTATTCCGCCCTGCTCGAGGCCGATCGCAAGACGCCAACCGGGCTCGCCGGCTACCTCCAGGAACGCGGCTTCACCCGGCTCTACCTCGCCGGCCTGGCGAGGGATTACTGCGTCGCCTGGACTGCGGCCGATGCGCAGGCCGCCGGCTTCGAGGTGACGGTGATCGAGGAGGCGTGCCGGGCCATCAACCCTTGACGCAGACGAGCGGCTCGGTGCGCCGAGATCCATGTTCAGACGTCGATCACGGTCTGTGCGAGCCAGCCTTCGCCGTGGCGCACGACCCGCAGCGTAGTGAGCGTTGCGCCTTTCACTTCCACCGCGGGGTGGTGGCGGCTGCGGTCGATCGTTTCACCCCACGCCTGGGCCTCGAGCTTCCCGTTTTCCAGCCGGACGTCGAATCTGGAGAACAGCATGCGCCGAGTAGACATCTCGTAGACGAGCGCGTTCAGCCACTCCGCTAGCAGCAGCTCGTCGTCGGGAGCCTCGCAGCGCACATCGACCCGCTCGAGCGGGCGCACGACGGCAAGGTCGGTCACCGCCGCGGTCATCGCCACCGCGGCCTGCGCGAACGCCTCGGCCTTGGTCACGCCGAGACCCCGCACGCCGATGTCGGCCGCATGCTCGTAATGCTCCCAGCCCGCGCGCATCAATGCGCCATCAGAACCGGCACGGTCATCGCCTCGAGCAGAGTGCGCGTCGCGCCGCCGAGCGCCAGCTCGCGCAGCCGCGAGTGTCCGTAGGCGCCCATGACGATCAAGTCGGCGTCGACGTTGGCGGCGCGCGTCAGGATGCGCGCGCCGATGTCTATGCCGGGAGCGACGTCGCGCGCCGCGGTGGCCTTGACGCCGTGGCGCGCGAGGTACAGCGCGATGTCGGCGGCAGGAGCCTCGCCGTGGTCGCCGCCGGGGGCGAAGGCCACGATCTCGACCGCGTCCGCCCGCGCGAGCAGCGGTAACGCGTCGCTCACGGCGCGCGCTGCCTCGCGGCTCGCGTTCCAGGCGACGAGCACGCGCTTGCCGCAGTCGGCGAAGCGGCCGGCGTACGGCACGAACAGCACCGGGCGGCCGGCGCCGAGCACAAGCTCGGCGGCCAAGGCCTGGCCGGAGGGGTCCTCGGACTGGCCTGCGACCACAAGATCGGCGTAGCGCGCGCTCAAGCGCAGCGCCGCCACTGCGTCGGCCGTTGACACGCGCCATTCCACCTTCCCGGCGGCGCGGCGCTCGGCCTGGTGAAACTCCGCCTCGGCCGCGCGCGCCGCTTCTGCGCGGCGGCGCGCCTCGATCTCCTGCACGAGCGGACCGGCTTCCACGAGCGCATACGATGGAATGCGCGTCGCTTCGAGCGCGAACAGCGCGACGAGATGCGCATCGAAGCGTGCGGCGAGCGTGAAGGCGAGGGCGAGACGCTCGGCGCGGCGCGGACGGTCATCCAGGTGGACGAGGATGGTCTGGTAGCTCACGGTGTTCTCCAGTGCATGTCTGTTTCGGCGCAAAAAAAAGCGCAGCTCGCGCTGCGCTCTATCGAGCCCGCCGGGTAGCAAGGGAGGAGGAATTCGGCGGACATATGTATGTTGCGGCAAACCGGCCGGCCCGTTATTGATATACCTCAAACGATGGGGCTGGCGTGCCGCCTTCAAAAATAATGGCCGAGCAAATCGCAGGGCGTCTTGACGAGCCTCAAGGGCCGGCGCGATTCCACGCGTATCCTGCCGCGGGGTTTCGGCCAACACGGACGGCCAGCGCTACCAAAGTGACACTACTACGGCAACTTGCGCATTCCACGGGGCTGAGGCGCGGCCCGGCGAGCGGCCGCGACGATCCCCGCGGCGTACGGCTGCGCGCCGAGTACCTCGAGGCGGAGCTGCGGCTGCGCGCGCACGGCGTGCGCAGCACGGTCCTTGTCATGGGAAGCACGCGCGCTTCGCGCCGCCACCCGTACTACGCGGTGGCGCGCGAGTTCGGGCGCATCGTGGCGCGCGACGGGCGCCACGCGCTGATGACCGGCGGCGGCCCGGGCATCATGGAGGCGGCAAACCGCGGCGCCTTCGAGGCCGGCGGCCTTTCGATCGGCCTCAACATCCGGCTGCCGCGCGAGCAGGCGCTGAACCGCTACCTCACGCCCGGCCTTGCCTTCAGCTTCCGCTATTTCGCGCTCAGGAAGCTGCACTTCCTGCTGCGGGCGCGAGCCTTCGTGGCGTTCCCGGGCGGGTTCGGCACCTTCGACGAGCTGTTCGAGACGCTCACGCTCGTGCAGTGCGCGCGCATCGCGCCCCTGCCGATCGTGCTGGTTGGCCGGCGCTACTGGCGGCGCGCCGTCGACTTCGATTTCCTCGTGCGCGAGGGCATGATCGCGGCGCGCGACCGCCGGCTGTCTTGCTATGCCGACACGGCGGCGGGAATCTGGCGCGCCATTACGCGCTTCCGGAAAGAGCGAATACCGCGCCGCCCGCGGCGAGCGTCGCGGCGAGCGGCCCGAGCGCACGCCAGGCGAGGCGGCGGTTGAACCAGAGGAGGATCGCGAGCTTGAAGGCGACGTTGGCGAAGTAGGCGAGCGCGATCGTCGCCACCGCGGCGCGCGCCGGCAGGTCGGCCGCGTTGAAGAGGTTGAGCACCGAAAGCACGATGGGATCGATGTCGACCGTGCCCGCCGCGAGCGCCGCGGCGTACAGGCCGCGGTGGCCGGCGACGTCGGCAAGCCACGCGGCGGCGAGGAGCACGATCGCGTAAACCGCGCCGAAGCGCAGCGCCGTCCCCATCTCCGCGGGATTGGCGCTCTCGGGCACCGGCGCATCGCCGCGCTCCACGCCGCGCAGGAAGAAAGCGGCGACGCCGAGGCCGGCGGCAAGCGCCGCGCCGAGCAGCGGCGCAAGGCCCGCGAGTAGCGCGGGGGCGACGACGGCGGCAAGGACGGCGATGCGCGCGAGCGGGACAAGGTTCGCAAGCGGCACCACCGCGAACGCGAGCCGCTCCATCGCCGCGGACTCGCGGCTGCGGCGCGCGTACAGCACAGTCGCGGCCGTCGAGGACAGCAGTCCGCTCAGGATCCCGGTCATCAGCACGCCGTGGCGGGAGCCCGCTGCGCGCAATGCCACGTAGCTCGCGAGCCCGATGCCCGAGACGAGCACCACCATCAGCCAGATGTTGCGGGGATTGAGCGCCGCATACGGCCCGTAGCCGCGGTCGGGCAGGATCGGCAGCACGATGAAGGTGACCACCAGGAACTGGAGGATCGACACCTGCTCGTGGCGCTTGAGCGCGGTCGAGATTCCCTCGATCTCGGGCTTGAAGTAGAGAAGCGCGGTCACGCCGATGGCGAGCGCCCCGGCGAGCGCCGGCTCCCCCCTGCCGGCGAGCACGCCGAGGAGGTAGCACACGAGCGCCGCCACCACCGTGGTGGTGCCGGGATCCTCGTGCGCCGGCCCGCGCGAATGGGCGACGATGAGCATCGCCGCCACCGCGGCGAGGCCGACCGGCACCGTCCACGTCGGGTCCCCTGCGGAGGCGGCCAGCGTGCCGAGCAGCGCGACGAGCGCGAAGGTGCGCACCCCCGCCTTGGCGGCGGGATTGCGCTCGCGCTCCAGGCCGATCAGGAGGCCGCTCGCGAGGCTCGCGGCGAACCTCAGCGGCAGCTCAAGATCGTCGGGCAGCGTCGTTCAGGACCGGATGAGAAGCACGGGCACCGGCGCGGTGCGCACCACCTGCTCGGCATCGCTGCCGAGCACGAGGCGCCGCACCCCGCGCCTGCCGTGGGTGCCCAGCACGATCAGGTCGGCGCCGAGCTTTCTCGCTTCGCGCACGATCGGATAGGCGGCGGGGCCGCTCAGCATCTCGCGCAGGATCGCCTTGGCTTTGATCTTGTGCTTGAGCGCAACGCGCTCGGCTTTGGCGAGCACGCGCTTGCCGCCTTCGCGCAGCGCGGGCACGAGGTCGGCGCCGGGCGCGCCGGCCATCAAGCCGTCGAGCGCGGCGAACGCCGGATACTCGTCCACCACGTGCAGGATGAAAAGCCGCGCGCCCTCGTTCTTAGCGAGGCGGATCGCTTCGCGCAATCCCTTGGCCGACGCCGTGCTTCCGTCGACGGCCACCAGGATCCTGCGGTACGCCGCCATTACGAGATGGTGATGCGCTTGGCGGAGCCGTTGGACTTCTTCGGCAGCATGAGGTTCAGCACACCGTCCTTGTACTCGGCTTTGGCGCCCTTGGCATCGACCGCCGCCGGCAACGAGAAGCTGCGGCTCACCATGCCGTAGGAGCGCTCGCTGTAGACGACCTTCTCGCCCTTCTTCTCCTCTTTCTCCTGCTTCACTTCAGCGCGCACCGAGACGCGGTCCTCGTCGAGATCGACCTGAATGTCTTCCTTCTTCACGCCCGGGATGTCCGCTTTCACGGTGAAGCTCTTGTCGTCTTCCTTGACATCGATCTTCATCGTGAGCTCGGTTTCCGCGGGCATGGCGAACGGCTTCACCCAGAAGCCTTTGCCGAAGTCCTTGAAAAAGTCCTCGAACGGGTCGTAGCGGGTGATGTTGGCCATAAAGCCTCCTTTCAGTTGCGGTCAAGCCATCTCTTCCTCGCGCGGCGCGGCCGGCTTGGCCGGCGCCTGCGCGATCATGCAGTCGGTGGTCAGGATGAGGCTCGCGATCGAGGCGGCGTTCTGCAGCGCGGCGCGCGTCACCTTGCGCGGGTCGAGCACGCCCATCGCCACCAGGTCGCCGTACTCGCCGGTCGCGGCGTTGTAGCCGAAGTTGCCTTCGCCATCGATCACGCGCTGCACCACGACCGCGGGCTCCTCGCCCGCGTTTCTCACAATCTGGCGCAGCGGCTCTTCCACCGCGCGCTCGACGATGCGGATGCCCGCGGCTTGGTCGGCGTTCTTGCCGTGCAGCCCTTTCAGCGCGACCCGCGCGCGCAGTAGCGCCACGCCGCCGCCGGGCAGCACGCCTTCCTCGACCGCGGCGCGCGTCGCGTGCAGCGCATCCTCGGTGCGGGCTTTCCTCTCCTTCATCTCGGTCTCGGTCGCAGCGCCGACGCGGATCAGCGCGACGCCGCCGGCGAGCTTGGCCGCGCGCTCCTGCAGCTTCTCCTTGTCGTAGTCGCTGGTGGCGTCCTCGATCTCGCGCTTGATCTGCGCGACGCGCGCGTCGATGCTCTGGCGCTCACCGGCGCCGCCGATGATGGTGGTGTCGTCCTTGTCGATCTCGACGCGCCGCGCGCGCCCGAGCACCGAGGGATCGGCTTTCTCGAGTGTGATCCCGGCTTCCTCGGCGACCACCGTGCCCCCGGTCAGCACCGCGAGGTCCTCGAGCATCGCTTTCCTGCGGTCGCCGAACCCGGGCGCCTTCACCGCGCACGAGTGCAGCACGCCGCGCAGCTTGTTCACCACGAGCGTCGCGAG
>DATADT010000011.1:0-2358 GCA_036258355.1 Burkholderiales bacterium | reverse complement strand
ATCAGCGCGGTAGATCGCGTCGTCGCTATAGAAGGGGCGCGGCAGGCTCCAGCCCGGCCGGTACGCCGCGAGATGGTGCGCGAGCTCCCCTTGCAACCCCTGCTTCATCCGGTAACAATGCCTTCAGAGAATAAGAAGAATAATCAACTGGGCCATTGCTGCGCTATTCACTGCGTTACTTGGGAGACTATCCATGTTGAAGCGTCTGCTGCAACTCCTCGCGCTGTTCACCCTGGCCGCAAGCGGCCCGCTGGCGCTGGCGCAGCGCACCCCGCTCCTCGTCTACACCGCGCTCGAGACCGACCAGCTCAAGGGCTTCAAGGACTCGATCGAGGGCGCGGTGAAGGACGTCGAGATCCGCTGGGTGCGCGACTCCACCGGCATCATCACGGCGAAGCTCCTCGCCGAAAAGGCGAACCCGCAGGCGGACCTCGTGCTCGGCCTGGCGGCCACGAGCCTGTTCGTGCTCGAGCAGGAAGGCATGCTGCAGCCGTATGCGCCGAAGGGAGTTGAGAAGCTCAACCCACGCTTCGTCGACAGCAAGAAGCCGCCGATGTGGGTCGGCATGGACGTGTGGGGCGCGACCATTTGCTTCAACACGGTGGAAGCGCAGAAGCGCGGGCTGCCCAAGCCCGAGAGCTGGAAGGACCTGCTCAAGCCGATCTACAAGGGCCAGATCACCATGCCGCACCCGGCTTCGAGCGGAACCGGCTTCCTCGACGTGACCGCGTGGCTGCAGCTCTACGGCGAGGCCGAGGGCTGGAAATACATGGACGCGCTGCACGAGAACATCGCGCAGTACGTGCATTCGGGCTCCAAGCCCTGCCGCCAGGCCGGCGCCGGCGAGTTCGTGATGGGTATCTCTTTCGAGTATCGCGCCAACGCCACCAAGGCTTCCGGCGCGCCGGTCGACCTGGTGTTCCCAAAGGAAGGCGTGGGCTGGGACATGGAAGCCGCGGCGATCATGAAATCCACCAAGAAGCTCGACGCCGCGCGCAAGGTGATGGACTGGGCGGCGACGCGCGAGGCGAACGAGCTGTACGCCAAGAGCTACGCCATCGTGGCGATGCCCGGCGTCGCGAAGCCGCTGCCCAACGTGCCGGCGAACTACGAGCAGATGCTGGTGAAGAACGACTTCGGCTGGGCGGCAAAGAACCGCGATCGCATCCTCGCCGAGTGGAACAAGCGCTATAACGCAAAAGCAGAGCCCAAGTGATCTGGCGTTAAGCGTCGAAGGGGTCTCGAAGCACTTCGGCCCCTTCGTCGCGCTGCGCGACGTCAGCCTGTCGGTACGGCACGGGGAGCTCGTCTGTTTCCTCGGCCCGTCGGGCTGCGGCAAGACCACGCTGCTTCGCATCATCGCCGGGCTCGAGACGCAGAGCGCCGGCCGAATCGTGCAGAACGGGCGCGACATCTCGCGCTTGCCGCCCGCGCAGCGCGACTACGGCATCGTGTTCCAGTCGTACGCGCTCTTTCCGAACCTGAGCGTCGAAGACAATGTCGGCTACGGCCTCGTCAACCGGCGCCTCGCGCGCAGCGAAATACGCAACCGGGTGGTCGAGCTCCTGAAGCTGGTCGGTCTGCCCGGCAGCGAACGGAAGTATCCGAGCCAGCTCTCCGGCGGCCAGCAGCAGCGCATCGCGCTCGCGCGGGCGCTCGCCACCTCGCCCGGATTGCTGCTGCTGGACGAGCCGCTCTCCGCGCTCGATGCGCTCGAGCGCGTGCGCCTGCGCGGCGAGATCCGCAGCCTGCAGAAGAAGGTCGACGTCACCACCATCATGGTGACCCACGACCAGGAAGAAGCGCTCTCCATGGCCGACCGCGTGGTAGTGATGAACCAGGGAGCGCTCGAGCAGGTCGGTACGCCGCGCGAGATCTACGAGCTGCCGGCGAGCCCCTTCGTCGCCGACTTCGTCGGCCGGGTGAACGTGCTGAACGCCGTGTCGCTCGGCGATGGGCGCTACCGGGCCGGCCGGCTCGCCCTCAGCGCGAATGGGTCGGACTGCGCGGCCGGCAAGGCGGTGCGCCTCTACCTGCGTCCCGAAGACCGGATCGTGGAAGGCAACCTCGACGCGGAGTCGAACCAGATGCGCGGCCGGATCGCGAAGGTGGAGTTCCTCGGCGGCCACTGCCTCGCCGAGGTGCAGGTGCCGGAGCTCGAGGGCCAGCCGCTCAGCGTGTTCTTCTCGCTCAACCAGGTGCGCGAGCTCGGCCTGCGCGAAGGCGGCGAGCTGCGGCTAGCGTTGCGGCCAGACCGCATCCGCGTATTCGAGAAATGAGCGAAAAATGAGCGCGGTGCTGCCCGCGCCCGCCGCGGCGCGGATCGATCTTTCCGGGCTGCTCGTCAGGGTCGCGCTC
>DATADT010000010.1:0-12579 GCA_036258355.1 Burkholderiales bacterium | reverse complement strand
GATGACGTCGCGAACGAAGCCGAGGGTGCGCGATGCGACGTCGCGGATGGTGGCCGCTTCGTTGTAGGCCGGAATGACGGCGACGAGCTTCATATCATGGCGCCGTCGATGGCGATTACCTGGCCGGAGATGTAGCCGGCTCCCTCGGAGGCGAGAAACGCGACGAGCGCCGCCACCTCTTCGGGCTGGCCGGCGCGCTGCATTGGCACGAGCGCGGCGATCGCCGCGTCGGTGAACGCGGGCGCGCTCATCGGCGAGACAATGATCCCCGGGGCAACCGCGTTTACGGTGACGCCGCGCGTGGCGAGTTCGAGCGCGAGCGCGCGCGTGGCGCCGTGCAGACCGGCCTTTGCAGCCGCGTAGTTCGCCTGGCCGCGATTGCCGCGCAGCCCGGCGACCGAAGAGATGCTGATGATGCGTCCCCAGCGCGTGCCGATCATCGGAAGAAGGAGCGGCCGCGTCACGTTGAAGAACCCGTGCAGCGACACGTCGACCACGCTTCGCCACTGCTCCCCCGACATCCCCGCCATCGGCGCATCGGCATGGATTCCGGCGTTGTTGACCACGATCTGGAACGGACCCTCCGTGAGCGATCGCTCGAGCACGCTGGATGTTTGTTCTCCATTTGTAACGTCGAAAGCAATCGCATCGGCCGCCCCTCCCGCGGCGCGGATAGTGTGCACCACACGCTCGGCTTCGGCCAAGTTGCGGTTCGCATGCACCGCGACGCACACGCCTGCGGCGGCGAGCCTGCGGCAGATCGCGGCGCCGATCGCGCCGCTGCCGCCGGTGACGAGCGCGCGTTTCATCGCCCCGCGCCGCCGGCGTCGAGCACCGCGGCCGCCTTTCCGTGAAGTATTTCGCGCTCGCCGGCGGAGAGCGCGAAGCGGTACAGCACGCGCGCGCCGTCGCCCGCCAGCCTTTCCGCCTCGATCACGAGGTCGTGCTCGAGGTCGTCCAGCCGCCGCACGCGGCACACGACATCGCTGACGCTCACGATGAAGCCAGCGCGCGGCTTTTCCGCGACCGCGGCCGAAAGTCTTCCATGCACCGCCATGGCCTGCGCCGCGTACTCGATGCCGCACAGCGCGGGAAGCTCGGCTCCGGCGCGCAGCGGGTTGTCGGCGTCACGGTGCGAGCGACTGATGCAGCGGATCGCCGCGTCGCTCCAGCGCTCGACTTCGTCGAGCAGGCACATTCTGCCGACGTGCGGGATCATCGCCGCGATCTGGGCCTTGCCGATTTGCGTCTTGCCTAGTGGCACGCGGCGACCCGCGCGCGCAGGCTCGCGCCCGCGACGTAGTTCAGCACCACTTCCTCGACGCCGCCCCGCGCCAGCGCGGCGAGCAACGGCAAAGCGCGCGCCGTCGGGTTGGCGAGGCGCGCCGCCTCGAGCCCGGCATCGGTCAGCCGGGTTTCCGCCGCGACCGGCACAAGATCGATGTCCATGCCGGCGACGCTTTCCTCCGTCGGCTGCGAGGCGAGCAGGAGGGCGACGCCGAATTCGCCGCTGATCGGACGCGTCGCGTGCAAAGGCTCGGGGTAGGGCTCGTCGTAGGCGATCAGCGCCACCGGCCTGCCGTCGACCGCGACTTGCGCGGTGCACTCGAGCAGCCCGGCCGCAAAGCTCGCGTCGTAGCAACAAAGGCTGGTCGATGGCTCGCGCGAGCGCGTGGCGATGCTCCAGTAGCCGGCGGCGGCATTGTGCACCGAGTTCATGAACCGCGTCGGGGACACTTCGCGCCCCGGCGCAGCGAGCGCCGCGCACAGTTCGTGCACGATCTGGCCGTCGGCCGACGATGAGGTGAACACCGTGGCGGTCGCGGCGGCGTCGCGCTTGGCGGCGGCGAATGCCTGCGCGCCCGCGGCGAGCGCGAGCTTTACCGGAATTCCGGCGCGGCGCCGCTCCGCCGGCGGCAGCAGCGGGCTTGGCGGGACGACGGCCGGGGCGGGACGATACGGCGCTGTGCCGGCGAGCACGGCCCGGCTGTCGTGCCACCCGGGCAGCCCGGGACCGAGCAGGCCGATCCCCTCGACATAAGCGCGCATCAGGCGGCCTCCCCTATGACGAGGCTGCAGTTGCTGCCGCCGAAGCCGAACGAATTCGTAAGCACGCGCCTCACGCGGGCGGCTCGCGGCGCGAGAAGATAAGCGCTCCCGAGCCCGGGATCGATGCGGCGCGTGTGCGCGCTTCCCGGAAGAATTCCGTGTCGCACGGCGAGCATTGAAACCACGGCTTCCGTGATGCCGGCTGCGCCGAGCAGGTGACCGGTGGCGCCCTTGGTCGAGCTGCAGGGCGTCGAGCGGCCGAACACCTCGACGAGCGCTTTGTCCTCGGCGGCATCGTTGGTCCGGGTCGCGGTGCCGTGCACGTTGACGTAGTCGATGTCCGCCGGGCCGAGTTGCGCCGCCTCGAGCGCACGCTGCATGGCGAGCTTCGCTCCCGCGCCCTCGGGATGCGGGGTCGACATGTGGTGCGCATCCGAGCTTTCGCCGACCCCGAGAAGCAACAGGGCATCGCACGGCGCGCCGCGCCCCGGCTTTTCGAGCAGAGCGAATCCGGCGCCTTCGCCGAGCGAGATGCCGTCGCGCTCGGCGTCGAACGGCCGGCACGGGCCGCGCGAAGTGAGCTCGAGCGAGCGAAAACCGTAAAGCGTGGTGAGGCAAAGCGTGTCCGCGCCGCCGACGACGGCCGCGTCGCACATGCCGGCCGCCATCAGGCGCGCAGCGTTGCCGAACACCTTGGCGGTCGAAGAGCAGGCGGACGACACGACGAAGGAGGGGCCGCTCAGGCCGAGATAACGGGCGGTAAAGTCGCCGAGCGAATAGGTGTTCAGCGTGGTGCGGTAGCGGAAGCTCGCGGGCAGCGCGCCCGTGTGCGGGTCGCGCCGGCGGTAGGCGAGCTCGGTCTCGAGGATTCCCGAAGTGCTCGTGCCGGTGAAGACTCCGATGCGCGCTGCGCCGTAGCGGCTGCATGCCTGCGCCACCGCGGCGCTGAAGCCATCCTGCTCGAGCGCGAGCTGCGCCAGGCGGTTGATGCGGCAGTCGTACTGCTCCAGGCCGGGCTTGATGCGCAGCTCATCGAGCCCCGGCACCTGGCCTACCCACGTGTCGACGGCGGCGGTTTCGAACTCGCAAGGCGCAAGTCCCGAGCGCTTCTTGCGCAGGGCCTCGAGCAGCGCGGCGGTGCCGGCGCCCAGGCAGTTGACGCTCGAGAAGCGGCTGATCAGGACAGGCTGCATGCCTGCGCCAGCGAAACACACTTGAGTCCGCGCGCGGTGAGATGCTCGAGCAGAAGGGTCAGCACGGCCAGCGTGGCCGGCGTGGTGTCATGGAGCAGCAGCACTTCGCCCGCGCCGAGCCCCGAGGTTAGCCGCGCGAGCACGCGGGCCGGGTCGCGGCTCACGGTGTCGAAGCCGCGACGGGTCCATGACACGTAGCGCAGCCCGGCGCGCGCCAGCACGAAGCCGAGCAACGGGCTGCGCAAGCCCATCGGCGCGCGGAAGAATTGCGGCGCCCGCCCGGTGATCGCGGTGAGCGCGGCCTGCGCGGTTTCCACTTCGCGCCGAAGGAGCGCGATGCCGTACAGGGCAAACGTATTGGGGTGGCGATGGCTGTGATTCTCGACGCTGTGGCCGCGGCGCGCGATCTCGCGCACGATCTCGGGGTAAGCCTCGGCCTTCTCGCCGACGCAGAAGAAGCTCGCCTGCGCGCGGTGGCGCTCGAGCAGCTCGAGCACCCGCCAGGTGATGTCCGGATGCGGGCCGTCGTCGAACGTGAGACAGACCTGACGGTGCGCGATCGCCGCCGCCGGAAGATGGTCGAGATTGGGGCCGAGCAGGCGCGCGCGCGCGAGGAACACGCCAGCAAGGAGCAGCAGGTGATTGACCGCGAGGGCCCCGGCGACCCACGGCCACAGCGCAGAATCCACGACGAGCAGCACCGCGCTGCCGGTATGCAGCACGAGCGTACAAATCATCGCGGGGGTCACGTCCGCCTCGCCATGGTTGCCGAGAATACCAATGCCAGCGCCGCTCCCATGGCCACCGTCGAGCCGATCGCGTTGAGGACCGGAATCTTCGAAAGCGCGAGCACGCCGAACCCGACCACCGTAGTGGCGGCTGCGAAGCCGAGCGACACCACGGTGCGCCCGCGGTCCTCGCCCGGAGGCGCCTCCCGGTCGAAGAAGAGCGAATAGTTCGATCCCACCGCCACGACCAGCACCAGCGCGACCAGGTGGAAGATCGAAAGCTCGATTCCACCCAATGCGAGCAGGGCGCATGTCACAAGCGCGGCCGCGGCGAGCGGCGTCAGCACGTCGAACACGCGGCGCGGGGAGCGCAGCGCTGCGGCGAGAAGGACTATGATCGCGGCGGCGCCGGCGAGCGAGTTGATCAGCGCCTCGCGCAGGTAGCCGGCATAGAGATCGTCGAACTGCCGTTTCAGGTCGAGCAGCACTGCGTCCGGTGTGCCCTTGAGTGCCCCCGCGACTGCCTGGGCATCGCTCACGCCGCGCAGCGGCAGCATCGCCGCCCAGCCCGAGGCCCGCTTCACCAGCAACGAATCGAGCCTCACCCCGAGGCTCGTGCCGCGCAAGGCGGCGCGGTCGATGAGCGGCAGGGTGCGCGCGTCGGACACGTCGCGCACGAACGGCTCGAAAGCGTCGGGCTTGAAGGGCAGCCCCAGGCGCGCGGCGGCGAGGTTCGCGCGCAGAGCATCGGGCGCCGGGAGCGCGGCCCGCCGGGCGAGCTGTGTCGCCTCGCTCGGCAGGTAGGCGTCGGGTGAATCGAAGCCGAGCAGCCAGCCGCGGGCGATGCAATCGCGCAGTGCCGCAGCCGCCTGCTCGCTCGCCCGCAGCGCAGCCTGCTCGCCCGGGGCATGCACGACGACTAGGTAGCGCACGTCCGGCGCTCCCAGGTCGCGGCGCAGCTCTGCGTCGAGCGCCTGCTCCCGCGCCGAAATGGGGCTCAGGCTGGCGAGCGTTCCGCTCCACAACGGTTGCGGGCGCAGGAGCAGGTAGCCGAACGCGGCCGCAAGGACGATGAGCGTCGCATTGCGCAGTATCGGCGCCGCCTGCGCGAGGGCAAGCGCGCGCGGCGCAAGCGCGCTCGCCGCCGCCACCGCAAATCCACGCGGCGCCAGCTCAGGCAACACCCAGCGGGTAACCGCGGCCGCGACGAGCAGCCCCACGATGGAGAACAGCCCGAGCTGCGCGAGGCCCGTGAAATCGGAAAAGAGCATCGCGCTGAAGCCGAAGATCGAAGTCAGCATGCCGAGCCGCAGCGTCGGCCAGAGACGCTCGAACGTGCTCCCCGGCGGCGCGCCCGGAGCGTTCTGCGTGAAAAGATAGATCGCGTAGTCGACCGCCTCCCCGATGAGCGTTACCCCGAACGCGAGCGTAATGCCGTGAACCGCCCCGAAGGCGAGGCTGACGGCGGCAACGCCGGCAAGCGCGCCACTCGCCACCGGCAGCAGCCCGAGGCCCAGGACGCGGAGCGAGCGGTACAGCGCGAGGAGCATCGCAGAAATCAGCCCGGTGGCGAGAAGCGAGAGCCGCAATGCGTCCTCGCGGATGCGGGCGCGGCTCGCAACCGAAAAAACGCCCGTCCCGCTTGCGAGCAGGCGCGCATCGCTGCCGGCGGCTGCCTCGGCGAACGCCGCATGGATGAGCTCGAGCGCGGCCTTCTGCGAATCGATGTCGGAGGCGGCAGCGAGCGTCTGCGCAAGAAGGAGCGCCCGGCTGCCATCCGCGGAGAACCACACGCCGGCATGGAGCTTCGGCCGCGCGAGCGGCTGGAGCTGCTCCGCGAGGCGCATGATCTCCCCTCCCGGGTCCGCCGTGGCGAAGCGCTGCATAAGCACGCCGCCCGGTGAGGCGAGTTGTGCGAGGAGCTCCTCCAGGGCTTCACGCAATCCGACGGCAGAGAAGCGCTCGCGTTTCACCGCCGGGCTGAGCAGGTAGCGGTAGCGCCAGAGAAGCTCGCGGTCCTTTTCGAAGCCGGCCTCCTCGCCGTTCGCGACCGACGCAAAGCGGCCCGAGGCACGCAACGATGCAGCGAGAGCCTTGCTGAGCTGCGCCAGCCGCTCCGGCGACTCGCGCTCGACACCGAGCAGGACGAGCCGCGACACTGCACCGTCGCGCAGCTGCTCGACGAGGACCTGCTGCTCGGCCGAGGGCGAGCGCGGCAGGAAAGCCGAGAGGTCGGTGCTGAACTCGGTACGCGCCACCTGCGCTGCGCAGCCGAGCAGGACTGCAATCCATGCGCCGAGCGCCCAGCGCCCGGCGCGGGTCACGAAGGCTCCCGCGTAATGACCGTCTCGGATCGGTCCCCGCCGGCCTCGAAAATCTCGATGCGGTTCACCCAGGTGCCGCTGCCGCCGAGGCGAATCTCGGCCGCTGCCTGACGCATGCGCGGCTCGGTCGGCTCGAGCCGCAGGCGCCAGGCGCGGAAATCGCCTTCGAGCGCGACTTTGTAGAAGCGACGGAGAGTGGCGAGGTCACCGTTGAGCGTCGAGCGGATGCCTTCGGCAAAGCCCCAGACGACCGGGTTTTCCTGCAGCGTGAGGCTGCGGCGCTTTCCGGTGCGCTTGTTCTCGATGATGAGCGTGTCACCATCCAGGATCAGGCTTTCCTCTCTCGGCGCGAGCATGTGCTTCTCCAGCCGGCCCGGCGCGGCGTAGGCGAGCGTGCCGCTCGACTCGAGTGGCGTGTCGAGCATCGCCAGGTACTTTCGTTCCACAAACTTGCCGCGGGAGCTCTTCACCTGCGCGAGCTCGTGCATGAGCTGCTCGAGCCCAAGCGTGCCTGCCGCCTGCCCGAGCGCCGGGACGAAGTACAAGGCCGTAAGGAGCGCAGCCGCGGCGGCAAGGGCACGCCTAAGCCCAATAGTCATAGAAATTGAACCAGTTGTACGGCGCGAGGCGGCAGTGGTGCTCGAGCCGGCGCGCGTAGCGCTCGACCCAGGGCCGCACCGACGCCTCCCGGTCGCGCCGGTCGAGCACGATTGCTTCGGCGAAGGGCTCCAGGCGCATCTCGTAGCGCCGGCCGCCCAGGTACAGCCCGAAGAAGAGGACCACCGGCGCGCCGACCAGCCCCGCGGTGAGGAGCGGACCCAAGGGAAATTGCGCCGGCGCGCCCAGGAACTCGCAGCGGCACGTACGGTCATTGCGCCACGCGCGGTCGCCGAGCATGCCGACGATCTCGCCGCGGGCGAGGCGCTCGTGCACGCGCAGCAGCGAGTCGCCGCTGCCGAGCGCGATGGTGCGGGACTCAAGCTCCGGGTCGAGCGCGCGCAGCACGCTGTTCAGCTTCTCGGAGTTGTCGCGGTACATGAGCAGGTTCACCGGCGGCAGGCGGTCCACCGCGGCGCGCGCGCGCAGCACCTCGAAGCTTCCGAGGTGGGAGCCGATCAGGATGCAGCCGCCCCGGCGCAGCAGCTCGAGCGTGTGCGCAGGCACCGAGACGCTGACGTCGAGCCAGGCCTGCTTGCCCGCCGCCAGATAGGCACGATCCTGGATCGTCGCAGCGAAGGCGTGGTAGTGGCGGAACACGTCGCGCGTGCCCGGCTGCCTGCCGAGCACGCGTCGCAGGTAATCGGCCGAAGCTCTGCGCGCCCGGCGCGAGAAGAGCACGAAATACGCGCAGATCGGATAAAGCAGAAGGCGCCCGGCCGGCCGGCCGAGTGCGAGCATCAGCCATACGGCGAAGCGCATCGCGAGCCGGCTGCCGCGCTCGGGCTGGTCCAGCCACCCGGGCGCGGCTTCTAGCTTGTGGAGGTCTCGCCGCATTCGAGTTCACCGACTAGCACGGTGGCGCCGCTCACCGCGCACTGGAACTTTATGGAGCCGGGGGCGGCGCCGGTGAACTCGATCGCGAGATCGTCTCCCGGCCGGGCCGGATGCGGAAATTTGGCCCGCCGGATGCGGCACGACGCCAGGCGCAATCCCAGGCGAGCTTCGATGAGCCGCAGCGTCTCGCTGAGGAGCACGGCGGCGGGAATGACGGGGTTGCCGGGGAAGTGGCCCTGCGCGGCAGGGTGGTTGGCGGGAAGCCGTTGCCTGACCGACGCCACTAGCGTGCTTTCGCGAGTAGTTCATCCAGCCGGGCGCGCGGCAGCTTCCCGGTCTCGTTGCGCGGCAGCGACTCCACTATGTAAAGCGGCCGCGGCAGGAACGCCGGGTCGATGCGCTGGCGCAGCACCGCCACGATGAATTCGCTCGAGAGCCCCGGCGCGACGGCGAAGGCGGCGAGGCGCCTTACCGCGCCGTCGCCTTCCTCGGGGACCACGAAAGCGCCGTCGCGCACTCCGGGGATCGAGTTCAAGTGATGATTCAGGCTCGCAAGCGAAGTGCGCTTGCCGGCGATGTTCACCATGTCGGCGGTCCTTCCGTGCAGCAGGAAGCGGTCAAGCTCGCGCAGCTCGATGACGTCGCCGAGCAACAGCTCGGCGCCCGCGTGGCCGCCTCTCACCCAGGTACCTCTGCTGTCCTGGCGCATCGTGAACTGCGGGAAGAGGCGCCATTCGGCCGTCTCGCTCGGACGCCGCGTTGCGATCTGGCCTGCTTCGGTGCAGCCGTAGATCTCGTGCAATGGAGCGCCGAAGCGCGCCTCCGCCAGCGCTGCGAGCTCGGCTGCCAGGGGCGCAGTGGCGGAAAGCATGAAGTCGAGCTGGGGCAGCGCGCCCCCTTCGTCGAGCAGCGCGCGCAGGTGCACCGGCGTCGTGACGAGCGCGCGCGGCCGTGGCAGGGCATCGAGCTCGGCGCAGATGTCGGCGGGGAAGAACGGCCGCCCGGCGTGTATCACGAACCCGGCCTGCATCGGCAGCAGGATGGTCGACTCGAGCCCGAACATATGCTGCGGCGGCACGGTTCCGAGGACGGTCATGCCGCGCAAGCCGTGCAGGTGCAGGCCGTCCGCCTCGGCCATCGCCGAAGCGACCAGTCCGCCCCAGGTCTTGGGGTGCGGTAATGGATTGCCAGTGGATCCGGAAGTAAAAACCACTGCCGCCACACGATCCTCCGGTACCGCGGGTACTCGCGCCGGCACCGCGCCGGTTGCGCCGGAGCGCCCGGCGAAGTCATCGTCCACGCGGTAGCTCCCCGGATAGTCGCGCATCAGGCGCTCGATCGTGTCCGGCGTCTGGTTGGGCGGCAAAAGGGTCACCTGGCCGCGCATCAGCGCCGCGGCCAGGCCGACAGCGAAGAGAAAGCGGTCGGCGCATAGATTGATTACGTGGCTGCGCTTGGGGAGAAGCGCCGCGAGGCGTGCTGCCCGCGAGAGGAAGCTGCCTGCAGTGAAGAGCTCTCCATGCCGGACGGCAAAACGCGCGGCCGGATCGTGGCGAACGAGGAGCAGATCGGCCATCGACTTACTGTTTCAGCGCGCGGGCTGGCGGGAGCCGCGGTGCCTCGCGAAAGCACGTACCGCAGTGACGATGGATGACTGCGGGTCGTTACGGTAGCGAAGCACGCGGTAGAGGTAGTCGCCCGCGAACATGAGCGCGACGAGCGGGAGGTTCAGCACGTTGACGAAGAACGACCACACATCGACGGGTGCGAAAGCGAGCAGAAGCGCTGAACCAGTGAGCTGCGCCGCGAAGAATAGGCACCACGCAAACGTAAGCCTGCGCGTGTAGGCTTCCATTGCCGGCGACATGCTGCCCCGTACCTGGCGCGCGAGCCGGGTGATCAGAGGTTCGGCTCCGCGACGCATGGTGCGGCCGAAAAGCCACAGCAGGTAGACATAGACCGCGGCGTGCGGCACGCCGGCGAGCGCCGCCCATACCGGGTCGAGCCCGCCGCCGATGAGGCCGAGGTGCACGAGCACCGGGCAGACGGCGATGCCGGCGACGGCGAGCAGTTTCCAGGCGATGCCGGCGGCGCGCGCCATCAGGCGGAGCGCTGTGCCTGGATGTGCTGGCTCAGGCTGCGAAGCGAGCTGAAGATCTTCGAGTTGTTCTTGTCGTCGGAGCGCAGCTTCACGCCGTAAGCCTTCGAGATCGCGAGGGCGAGCTCCAGCACGTCGATCGAATCGAGGCCGAGACCCTCGCCGTAGAGCGGCGCGGTGGCGCTTACCTGCTCCGGCTCGATATCCATCTTGAGCGTCGTGACGATCAGTCGCACGAGCTCGAGCTCTTCGGCGGTCAAGGCGTCCGTATGCGGAGCAGTCTCTGAGATGACGATGCTCATGCTGCCTCCCTGTTTTCCGGGATTATACGGGCACGACGCGCGGCGTCGGCCAGCGTTGCACGGCGTGTGACTTTCGTCGCCTGTCGACGACCGCGCCATGCCGTCGTATGCTGTGCCCGGGGCACAAGAAGGAACGAATCGGATGCCCAGGTCCAGCTGTGAAGTGGCGGTAATCGGCGCCGGTCCCGCCGGATCGACCGCTGCGGCGCTGCTCGCCGAGCGCGGCCGCGATGTGCTCCTGCTCGAGAAGGACAGGCACCCCCGCTTCCATATCGGCGAGTCGCTGCTGCCGCTTAACCTGCCGCTCTTCGAGCGGCTCGGCGTCGCCGATGATATGGCGCGCATCGGCATGCCGAAGTTCGGCGCCGAGTTCGTGTCGCCCTGGCACAGCGAGCCGGTAACGTTCGAGTTCGCACACGCGCTCGACAAGGCATTCCCTCACGCCTACCAGGTGCGGCGCTCCGAGTTCGATCTGATCCTGTTCCGCAATGCCGTGCGCAAGGGCGCGCGTGCGCTGGAGGGCTGCCGGGTGACGGGCGTGGAATTCACCGCCGAGGGCGCCGTCTTGTCGGCGCGGCTCGAGGACGGGTCCGAGCGCGTCTGGGATACGCGCTTCGTGGTCGACGCTTCAGGCCGCGACACGTTCCTTGCGAGCCGCATGGGAATCAAGCGGCGCAACCGCAAGCACAACAGCGCCGCGATCTACGGCCATTTCACCGGCGCGAAGCGCCTGCCGGGCAGGGCCGAGGGCAATATCACGGTGTTCTGGTTCGACCACGGCTGGTTCTGGTTCATCCCGCTCGTCGACGGCACGACGAGCGTCGGCGCGGTGTGCTGGCCCTACTACATGAAGACGCGCAAGATCAGCCCGGAGCAGTTCTTTCTCGACACGATCGCGCTTTGCCCGGCACTCGCCGAGCGGCTCAGCGACGCGAAGCTTATCGCGCCGGCTACGGCCACCGGCAATTATTCGTACGTCGCCAGCCGCACCATGGGGCGCAACTACCTGATGCTTGGCGACGCGTATACCTTCATCGACCCGGTGTTTTCCACCGGCGTGCTGCTTGCCATGCAAAGCGCTTTTGTCGGCGCCGACACGATCGAAACCTGCCTCGATCGCCCGGCGCAGGCCCGCGCGGCGC
Source organism: Burkholderiales bacterium (assembly GCA_036258355.1). Lineage (GTDB taxonomy): Bacteria > Pseudomonadota > Gammaproteobacteria > Burkholderiales > SG8-39 > SCGC-AG-212-J23. Next base: position 1,249 of record DATADT010000010.1, on the reverse strand, counting down.
TCAAGCGCTTCGACGCGATGATGCGGCGCGGACCGAGCATTTTTTCCTGGCTCATCTATCGCGTGACGACCCCGGCGATCCGCGCGCTGTTCATGGCGCCGTCCAACCGGTTCCGGGTTCAGGAGGCCTTGATCTCCGTGCTTGCGGGCGATATCTACCGGCGCACGCCCTGGCGTGCTCGCATGCTCCTCTTCCGGTTCATCTACTACGCGAAAAGCCTCTGTCTACTGCGCGAGAGCGTGGCCGCCTGGTTCAAGCGCCGGCGGTCAATCCAGTCCGCCGTTTAGACACTGACCACGCAAGTGTAGACAGTGGCAACATACCACCACGGCGACTTGAGGTCGGCGGTGCTGGAGGCGGCCGGCGCCTTGATCGAGACGGAGGGTCTCGCCGGGCTGAGCGTGCGCGAAGCTGCGCGCCGCGCCGGAGTCTCGCACAACGCGCCGTACCGGCATTTCGCCGACCGCGAAGCGCTCCTCGAGGGACTCGCACAAGAGGGCGTCGAGCGGCTCGAGCAGGCGCTCGCCGGGCTCTCGGGTGGCGAGCTTGGAAGGGCCTACGTGCGCTTCGCCCAGACGCATCCGCAGCGCTTCCGGCTGATGTTCAAGCGCCGCAGGGAAGCAATGCAGGAGCGCTTCGCGCGCGCGTTTGCGGGCCTCGGTGCCGACGCCAACGTCGCCGGGGCCGCTGCATGGTCGCTCGTGCACGGTCTCGCATGCCTGATCCTCGACCGGCAGCTCCCGGGCGACGACGAATTCGTCGCCAGAGTTTTGGGCGCCATGCGCTTCGCTCAGCGCTCCGCGTAGTCGCGGAAAGCCGAGGCACAGCTCGACGGCTCCGCGTGGCAGCGCAGCAGGCGGAACGCGGGCCGCGCGGCGCGCGCGCCCTGCCCATACTTCCTCCACAGCTCGAGCGCTTTGGGGTTGTCGCCGCTCGCCACATAGCCCGTCATCGCAGCGAGCAGCAGATACTCGCGCGCGTCCGCGACCAGCGGCTTCTCGGTCGCCATCAACGGCGTGGCGAGCTCCGCCATGCGTGCGGGATTGCGCGCGCCGACCGCCTGGAATAGCGCGAGCCAGCGCTGCTGGAACTCGTTCAGGGCGCCGTGGCAAGGGCTTCGCATGATCCGCGTCCATACCGGGGCGAGGTCGTCCGGCGAGAGGTAGGAGTTGAGCGCCTTGGCCACGCGCAGCGCGCTGTGCGTCCAGACGTCGAGCTCGCGCGGCTCGTGGCACTCGATGAGCCTCAG
>DATADT010000009.1:0-1524 GCA_036258355.1 Burkholderiales bacterium | reverse complement strand
GCGCCGCCGCCCTTGAACGGGATGTACGTGAACTTGGCGCCGGTCTTCTGCTCGATCGCGACCGTGATGATCTGGTCTTCCTGCTTCGCGCCGGTGCCGCCCATCTTCATCTTGCCCGGCCCCGCCTTCTTCGCCGCCTCGATGTACTCCTTGGGGTTCTGGTACGGCGTCTTGGCGTTCACCCACAGCACGAAGTTGTCGAGCGCCAGCATCTGCACCGGCGTGAGATCTCTCCAGTTGAACGGCACTCCGGTGGCAAGCGGCGTGGTGAAGAGATTCGACAGCGTGATGATGATCTTGTGCGGATCGCCGGACGCGTTCTTTACGTCGAGAAAGCCTTCGGCGCCGGCGCCGCCCGCCTTGTTGATCGGCAGGATCGACTGCTTCATCAGGCCGTGCTTGGCGACGATGCCCTGGATTGCGCGCGCCATCTGGTCGGCGCCGCCTCCAGTTCCTGCGGGGATGATGAACTCCACGTTCTTCGTCGGCTCCCAGGACTGCGCCTGGACGAGCGACGACGCTGCGATGGCAAGTGCTGCTGCAAGAAACTTGAGTTTCATGGCTCCTCCTATGTTCACCCTTCGTTGCGCCGCACCATTCGTCCGTGGCGCTGGCGCACGGATTCTCATGCTGCCTCCTGAACGCGGGCCATGACCTCGGTCAAGACTTAGGCCGCTCGGCCTTTACGGCGCTATCTGAGGCTCCTGTCTCGACGGCGGCTTCGTGCACTTCCGCCTCCATGGCCTTTCGCTTGCCGATCAACGTTCCGGCGACGATAACGATGACAGCGCCGATCACGCCGCAGATGACCTCGAGGCTCATGCCGCCGACCTTGGGCTTTTCGCCGTCGAACGTGACGCCAATGCCCGCCAGCCAGTCCTTGAGCGCCGGGTCGGTGACGAGCATCTCGCCGGCGACGAAGCCGAGCAGCCCGCCGCCGATCGTGATGATGACCGGCCAGCGCTCCATCAGGTGCAGGAGCAGCGTCGAGCCGAAGATCACGAGCGGGATCGAGATCGCGAGGCCGAGGATGAGCAGCATCAGGCTGCCGCCCGCGGCGGCCGCGACCGCAATCACGTTGTCGATGCTCATCACCAGGTCGGCAATCAGGATGGTCTTGATCGCGGCGATCAGGTTTTCGCTCGCGTCGACGTCCTCGGTGTCCTCCTCGGGGATGAGGAGCTTGATGCCGATCCAGAAGAGGAGCAGCGAGCCGATCAGCTTGAGCCACGGCAGCGTGAGCAGCGCCACCGCGAACACCGTGAGGATGATCCGCATCACCACCGCGGCGCCCGAGCCCCAGAAGATCGCCGCCTTCTGCTGCTTCGGCGGCAGCGAGCGCGCCGCCAGCGCGATCACCACCGCGTTGTCCCCGGACAGGATGATGTTGACGCCGATGATCTTGAGCAGGCCGATCCAGAACGCCTGCGCGGTGAGCTCGTCCAGCATCGGCCGATTCTAGAACAGCCCGACGACCTTCCCGTCCACCAGGTCGATTTTCTCCGCCGCGGGAACCTTGGGCAG
>DATADT010000008.1:0-3811 GCA_036258355.1 Burkholderiales bacterium | reverse complement strand
CGCGATGATCACCGTGGAGCGGAAGCTCTTTAGGAACAGCCACACGATCAGCGCGGCGAGGATCGTGCCTTCAACGAGGTGCTGCTTGAGCGCGTTCACCATGGCGCCGATGAACAGCTTGTCGTTCTGCACGTAGTGCAGCTCCAGGCCCGGCGGCAGCTGCGGGCGCACGTCGTTGTCGATGCGTTCCATCACCTTGTCGATGATCGCGACCGTGTTGGTGTTGGGCACCTTGACGACGCCGATGCCGACTGCCGGCTTGCCGTTGAAGCGCGCGAGCTGGCGGAAATCGGCGAGCCCGTCCTCGAGCTCGGCGATGTCGCGCAGCCGCACCGACGCGCCGTCCTTGTAGCCGACGATCATCGCCGCGAGGTCGTCGAGCTTGTGGAACTCGAGGTCGAGCTTGAGCAGGTGCTCGGTCGAGCGGCCGACGAGGAACCCGCCGGCGAGCTGCATGTGCTCCCGGCCGAAGGCGTCGGTGATGTCCTGCGCCGCGATGCCGAACGCCGCCATCCTTGCCGGGATCAGGTTTACCCGGATGACGCGGTCGCGGCGCCCGCCGATGCGGATCTCGCCGACGCCGTCGATGGTCTCGAGCTGCTTCTTGATGACGTTGATCGCGTACTGGTTCAGCTGCTGCTGCGTGCGATCGCCCTGTAGCGCGGTCCACAGGATCGGCTGGGTGTTGGACTCGACCTTCGCCACCACCGGCGGGTCGGCGTCCTTGGGCAGCCGCCGCACCACCTGGTTCACCTTCGCCTGCACTTCCTGGAACGCGACGTCGATGCGCTTTTCCAGGTTGAAGGTGATCACGACCTGCGAGGTGCCCGGCGACGAAGTCGACTGGATATGCTCGATGCCCGGAACGCTGTTCACCGCCGTCTCGATCAGGTTGGTGATCGAGGCGTCGATGATGTCGGGGTTCGCGCCGCGCTGCACGGTGGTGATCGAGATCACCGGAAACTCGATGTAGGGCAGCTTGTCGACGCCCATGCGCTGGTAGGCGATCGCGCCGAAGAGCACGAGCACCGCGCTCAGCATGAAGGCGAAGACGTGGCGCCGGATCGAGAGCTCGGAGAGGGTCATCGGCAGTTCATTTCCGTAGGTTCATTTCCCGACCTGTCCTACCCCTTGCGCGCGCCCTTGCCGCTTTTCTCGGCGGTGCCCTTGTCGGCGTCGCGCGGCCCGCGGATCGTCACCGCGGCGCCGTCGGTCAGGAAGCCCGCGCCGTCGGCTGCGACGGTCTCGCCGGCGCTCACACCCTTCAGGATTTGCTGCAGCCCGTCCTGGCGCAGGCCCGTCTCGACCACGCGCTGCCGCGCGACGTTGCCTTCAAGCGCGTAGACGACCTTGCCAGCAGGCCGCAGAACTACGCTCTGCTCGGGGACCATCAGCGCGTTGTCGAGCGCGCTGGTCACAATGCGCGCGTTCACCGTGCCGCCGCCGCGGAACTGCGTTCCCACGCCGCTGATCTTGACGATCGCGTCGAGCGCTCGGTTGGCGGCTCCGAGCGTGGGCTTGATCTCAGCGATGCGCGATTCGAGCACCTGCTCGGGCGCTGCGGGCGCCGACAGCAGGACCTTGAGGCCTGGCTTGATGCGCGTCGCCGCGGCCTCGGGCAGAAGCAGGTGCACGCGCAGCTCCTGCACGCCCACGATGCGGAAGAGCGGATCGCCGACCTTGACGTAGTCGCCCACCGCGACGATCTGCGTCTCGATTTCACCTTCGACCGGCGCAACGACCCGGGACTTAGTCAGGCCGCGTCCGGTGGCTTGGGCGCGCGCACGCGCCGCGGCGAGCTGCTGGCGCAGGGCGTTGCGCTGCGCGATCGTGTCGTCGACCACGTTCTGGGAGATGAACCCCTGGCCGACGAGCTTGGTTTGCCGCTCGACGACCTTCTCCTGCTGCTCGAGCAGGCTCGTCAGGCGTCCGATCTCGGCCTGGTCGGCGCGCGCCTGGATCTGGAAGTCGACGGCGTCGATTTCGGCGATGACCTCCCCTTTCTTCACCTTCTTCCCGGTGAAGCCGGCAACCCGGGTAACACGCCCTGCGACCTCGGCGCCGACCGTCGGATCGATCACGTTCTCGATTGTGCCGACGACCTCCTCGTAGACCTCGAGCGTTCGCGGCTGCACCACGGCAGCGGTGATGAGCACCGCCTGGGGGCCCTTGGCGGCGCCTTTTTCCGACTTGCGCGCGGCGCGCCCGTCTGCGGCATAGAAATAGGCGGCAATGACGCCACCTGCGACGAGGGCGACGGCAAGTCCGAAGATTGCGATTCGGCGGCTGGCGGACGTCATGGAAACGGGCGATTTTCAGCCCTGAATGCGTTCCAGGGCAAACAGCTCCTCGACCGATTCGCGGCGGCGCACCAAATGGGCTTCTCCCACCTTCACCAGAACCTCCGCGGCGCGCGGCCGGCTGTTGTAGTTGGAGCTCATCGCCATGGCGTAGGCGCCGCACGACATGACCGCCAGGAGATCGCCTTCCACCGCGGCGAGCCGCCGCTCCTTGGCGAGGAAGTCAGCGCTCTCGCACACCGGCCCCACTACGTCGTAGACAGCCCCGGGCGCGGTGGATTCCTTGACGGCCTGCACGTCGTGCCAGGCACTGTAGAGCGCGGGGCGGATAAGGTCATTCATCGCGGCGTCGACGACAAGGAAGCTCTTGTCCGAGCCGGGCTTGACGTACTCGATGCGCGTCAACAGTACGCCCGCATTGCCGACGATGGAGCGTCCCGGATCGACGATCAGAGTCTCCTTGCGGCCGGCGAGCATGCGCAAGGCAGCGGCGAGAAAGCTCGCAACCGGCTCCTGCTTCTCATCGTGATAGCGGATGCCGATGCCCCCGCCGATATCGATATGTTGCAGGCGAATGCCCGAGCGCTCGAGCCGGTCGGCGAGCGCCGCGATCCGGGCGGCCGCCTCGGCGAACGGAGCCGCTTGCGTGAGCTGGGAACCGATGTGGCAACCGATGCCGACGACTTCGATTCCCGGCATCGCGGCGGCTGCTGCGTAAAGCCGCTCGGCGTCGGCGTATGCCACGCCGAACTTGTTCTCCCGCAGCCCGGTGGAGATGTAGGCGTGCGTCCGCGCGTCGATATCCGGGTTGACGCGGAACGCGACCGGTGCCTTGGTTCCCAGGCGGGAGGCGATGGACCCTACCCGCTTCAATTCCGATTCAGACTCCAGGTTGATGCAGCCGATGCGCGTCTCGAGCGCGAAGCGAACTTCCGCCTCGCTCTTGCCGACGCCTGAAAAGAGCATCTTGCGCGGGTCGCCGCCGGCGGCCATCGCACGCGCAAGCTCGCCGCCCGAGACAATGTCGAATCCGGCGCCGAGGCGCGCGAGCAGCGCGAGCACCGCAAGGTTGGAGTTGGCCTTCACCGAGTAGCAGACCATGGAACTGCGGCCGGCGAGCGCCCGGCTGAATTCCTGGTACGCCGCCTCTATTGCCCGCTGCGAATAGACGAAGCACGGTGTGCCGAAGCGGCGCCCGATATCATCGAGCGGCATTTCGTCGGCGCACAGCACCCCGTTACGGTAGGTAAAAGGCAAGCGGGGCCTACTTGCTTTCTTCTTGGGAAGGCTCGGGCGGATACGGGACCGGCTTGTAGGGCTTGGGCTTCGGCGGCTTCACCCCGGGCGGCGGGCTGTCGCGCAGATAGAGGGGCCCCTTCTTGCCGCAGCCGGCGGCGAGCGCCAAAGCCACGATGACGAGAAGCGGGGGAACCTTGCGCATAGAATCCCCATGCTACCCCATGGACGAAAGCCAATTCGAAGCGCGCGCCGCTGCTGCGCTGGAAGCCATC
>DATADT010000007.1:0-2072 GCA_036258355.1 Burkholderiales bacterium | reverse complement strand
CTCAAGTCGATGCTGCTCGCGACGCAGGCCGCGGTGCCGGCGATGGAGAAGCGCGGCGGCGGCGCGATCACCTGCGTGTCCTCGATCGCGGCGATGGTCGGCCATGGCCGCACCGCCTACGCCGCGGCCAAGGCCGGCGTCATCGGCTTCGTCACCAGCGTCGCGGTGCAGCTCGGGCCCAAGGGCATCCGCGTCAACGCCATCGCGCCCGGCCAGGTCTGGACGCCGATGGTCGAGCGCCTCGGCGCCGAGGCGCGCGAGCGACGCAAGCGCGCCTCGCCCCTCGGCACCGAGGGCACGGGCTGGGACGTGGGCTGGGGCGCGGTTTACCTAGCGAGCGACGAGGCGCGGTGGGTGACCGGCCACGTCCTGGTCATCGACGCCGGCCTCACCGCCACCACGCGCTGACGGCTGGCTTCACTCGAGCCGCTCGGGCGCTTGATCCAACCGGTCGAGCGGGCTCCTCACGCCGCGCCCGCCCCTGTTCAGGACGTGCGTGTAGATCATCGTGGTCGAAACGTCCTTGTGGCCGAGCAGCTCCTGCACGGTGCGGATGTCGTATCCGCCGTCGAGCAGGTGAGTGGCAAAACTGTGCCGCAGGATATGCGGCGAGACCGGTTTCGCGATCCCGGCCTTGCGCGCAGCGTGCGACACCGCGCGCTGCACGACCTTCTCGTCCAGGTGATGCCGGCGCACCACGCCGTCCAGCGGATCCACCGATCGGCTGCCAGCGGGAAACACGTACTGCCAGGGCCAGCTGCGACCCGCCTTCGGGTACTTGCGCGCGAGCGCGAAGGGCAAGTACACCTCTCCGAAGCCTTCGGCGAGATCCCGCTCATGCAGCACCTTCACGCGCGCGAGATGCGAGCGCAGCGGCTCGATCAGGCGCTCGGGCAGCATCGTGCGCCGATCGCGCCCGCCCTTGCCGTCGCGCACCGTAATTTCCCGGCGCTCGAAATCGACGTCCTTGACGCGTAGCCGAAGCCCTTCGAGCAGCCGCATGCCGGTCGCGTAGAGCAGGCTCGAAGCGAGCCAGCGCGTGCCGTCGAGCTGGGCGAGCAGCGCCCGCACTTCGTTCTCCGTGAGCACCACCGGAACGCGCGCCGGGCGCTTCGCGCGCACCATGCCGTCCATCCACGGGAGCTCCTTTTGCTGGACTTCACGATAGAGAAAATGGAGGGCGGCCAGCGCCTGGTTCTGCGTCGAAGGTGAGACCCGCCCCTCGGTCGCGAGATGCGACAGGAACGCCTCGACTCGGACCCGCCCATCTCCTGCGGATGGCGCTTGCCGTGAAAGTAGATGTAGCGGCGCACCCAGTGCAGGTACCCCTCATTAGTGCGCAGGCTGTAGTGCTTCACCCGCAGTCGCTCAGTGATACTCTCGAGCAGCTTCGGCTGCGGCATGCTCCTTCCTTCCTGTCCATGACCACGCGCGCGAGCACCACGCTATCGCTTCGTCCCCCCAGCCGCGCTGCCGTGCTTGCGGACCGCACTCGCACCAGCGGTGCACATTGACCCGTTTTGGACCCTCTGACATAGTGCGCTCGTCCTCACTCGGGCACCGGGATCTCGCACGCATGCATCGGTCGTGCACACCGCGCCGCGCACCTGACGCTCGCGGTTCCGCCATGAACCCCAACGACGGATACGATCCTATTCGTTAGGCGTCACAGTCCATCGTCAGCTCGGGACCTGGTCGGAAAGGAGCTAACGACATGCCACAGTTGCCAAGAAGTGTCGAGCGACAGGGCGGGATTGATCCCGCAGCCCTTGCCGCGGCCACGCTCGCCGCGGCAGTATCGGTGATTAGCCCGCCTGGTCCGTACAATCCTGGAAGCTCTCTTATAGGCGTGGTTGTGCTCGCGGTGATCGTCGGCTTCGATCACGAGCCCATACGACACAGGGGGGAGAGCTTTGCGTATAGCTCCGTCTTCGGGTTGATTCTCTGGCTTGCCATCGCCTACCCGGTTGAGATCGTGTTCTCAGGCGTGAACGACATTGGGAATCTCCACGGACTTGATGCAGTCAAGGCAAGAATCGAAATGCTGTTTGTGCTTTAGCGGCGCCGCCGTC
>DATADT010000006.1:0-4817 GCA_036258355.1 Burkholderiales bacterium | reverse complement strand
TGCGCGGGCTCGTGATCGTCATCGCGCTTGCCATGCTGGCGGGCCTCACGCCGCTGCCGCGCTCTTCCGACTGGAAGGACTCGGCGCTCGGTTACTCGCTCGCCCAGACGGTGATCCAGCTCAAGCCCTGGCTGCCGCCGCGCCTCGCGGACCGCTTGCGCTATGATTGATACTTAGCCACACCGGGAAGCCGTATCCGATGTGCGGGATCCTAGGCATCATCGCTCGCTCGCCCGTCAATCAGCTGCTCTATGACGGCCTGCTGCGCGGGCTCGTGATCGTCATCGCGCTTGCCATGCTGGCGGGCCTCACGCCGCTGCCGCGCTCTTCCGACTGGAAGGACTCGGCGCTCGGTTACTCGCTCGCCCAGACGGTGATCCAGCTCAAGCCCTGGCTGCCGCCGGCATTCGCTAATCGCTTGAAATATAATTAACCCTTAACCACACCCGGGAAGCCATTCCCATGTGCGGGATCCTCGGAATCGTCGCGCATTCGCCCGTCAACCAGCTGCTCTACGACGGGCTTCTCCTCCTCCAGCACCGCGGCCAGGACGCCGCCGGCATCGTCACGGCCGAGCGCAACTCCTTCCACATGCACAAGGCGCCGGGGATGGTGCGCGACGTGTTCCGCACCCGCAACATGCGCTCGCTGCCGGGGAACATCGGTATCGCGCATTGCCGCTACCCGACGGCGGGGTCGGCGTTCAGCTCGGCGGAGGCGCAGCCGTTCTATGTGAACTCGCCCTTCGGCATCGTGCTCGGCCACAACGGCAACCTGACCAACGCCGAACGCCTCAAGGACGAGATGTTCCGCACCGACCTGCGCCACATCAACACCGGCTCGGATTCGGAAGTGCTGGTCAACGTGCTGGCGCACGAGCTCGAGCAGGCATCGGTCAAGCTGCGCCTCGATCCGCAAACCATCTTCACCGCCGTGGCCAACGTCCATCGCCGCGTGCGCGGCGCCTACGCCGTGGTCGCGATGATCGCAGGCTACGGCGTGCTTGCGTTCCGCGATCCTTACGGCATCCGGCCGGCGGTGATCGGGTACAACGAAACGCACGGCGGCACCGAGTACATGGTCGCCTCCGAGTCCGTTGCGGTCGACGCGCTCGGCTTCCGCGTGCTGCGCGACGTCGGCCCGGGCGAGGCGGTGTTCATCGACGAGGACGGCAACTTCTTCAGCCAGCAATGCGCGCCGCACGCGAGCCTCAACCCCTGCATCTTCGAGTACGTGTACCTCGCGCGCCCCGATTCGCTGATCGACGGCGCATCGGTCTACGAGTCGCGCCTGAACATGGGCGAGGCGCTCGCCGCCAAGATCCGGCGCCAGTACCGGCAGCTCCAGGTCGACGTGGTGATCCCGATCCCCGACTCGAGCCGCCCCTCGGCGCTGCAGCTCGCCGCCGGGCTGGGCGTGCCGTACCGCGAGGGCTTCGTCAAGAACCGCTATATCGGCCGTACGTTCATCATGCCCGGCCAGGCGGTGCGCACCCGCTCGGTGCGCCAGAAGCTGAACCCGATGGCGATGGAGTTTGCCGGCAAGAACGTCCTGCTGGTCGACGACTCCATCGTCCGCGGCACCACCAGCCGCGAAATCGTCCAGATGGCGCGCGAGTCGGGTGCCCGCAAGGTGTTCTTCGCCTCCGCCGCTCCGCCGGTGCGCTATCCGAACGTCTACGGCATCGACATGCCCACGCGCGCCGAGCTGATCGCCGCGCACCGCAGCGAGGAGGAGGTGGCGCGCGAGATCGGCGCCGACGCGCTCATCTACCAGGACCTCGATGCGCTGAAGGACGCGGTGCGCCGCTGCAACCCCAGGCTCACGAGCTTCGAGACCTCGTGCTTCGACGGCCACTACATCACGGGCGACATCACCACCGACTACCTGCGTTCCATCGAGGTCCGGCGCGACGCAAAGCGCGATTCCGGGGAAGACGAGGTTCCTCAGCTAGACCTTAATCTGGCTGCCTGATATAGTTCTGTTTGCCGCGCCGATTTGAAGGGCCACAGCTTGCGGGCGCGTAATAAATCCAGCTAAAGCGTGCCGAGAGAACCCGGTCCGCTGCACTAGAGGCCCGGGTTTTTTTATGTCCAAAGACTACGAGCTGGCAACCAAGGGCGTGCGCGCCGGCCAGGCGCGCACCGAGTTCCAGGAACACTCGGAGGCGCTCTTCCTCACCTCGAGCTTCGTCTTCAAGAACGCGAGGCAGGCCGCGGCCCGCTTCGCTGGCGAGGACGAGGGCATGGTGTACACGCGCTACACCAACCCCACCGTCGCGATGCTCCAGGAGCGGCTCGCCGCCCTGGAAGGCGCGGAAAGCTGCGTCGCGACCGCCTCCGGCATGTCCGCGATCCTGACCACCGCGATGACGCACCTGCGCAGCGGCGACCACGTCGTTTGCTCGAACGCGGTGTTCGGCGCCACGATCCAGCTTTTCAACAACGTGCTTTCGCGCTTCGGCGTCGAGACGAGCTACGTATCTCCCACGCGCGCCGAAGAGTGGGAGCGGGCGGTTCGGAAAAACACCCGGCTTTTCTTCCTCGAAACGCCGTCCAACCCGCTGACCGAGGTCACGGACATCGCGGCGCTCTCCCGGATCGCGAAGAGCGCCGGGGCGCTCCTCGCAGTCGACAACGTGTTCTGCACTCCGGCGCTGCAGCGCCCGCTCGAGCTCGGGGCCGACATCGTCATCCACTCCGCGACCAAGTATCTCGACGGGCAGGGAAGGGTGATCGCGGGCGCGGTAGCCGGCCCGAGGGCGCTGGTGGGCGAGCCGATGACCGCGTTCCTGCGCACCGCCGGGCCGACGCTGTCGCCGTTCAACGCCTGGGTGGTGCTGAAAGGGCTGGAGACGCTGGAGCTGCGCATGCTCGCGCAATCGGCTGCGGCGCTCGAGCTTGCGCGGTGGCTCGAGACTCGGAAGGAAGTGAGCAAGGTCTTCTACCCCGGGCTGCCCTCGCACCCGCAGCACGAGCTCGCGAAGCGCCAGCAGCGCACCGCCGGCGCGGTGCTATCGTTGGAGGTGAAGGGCGGGCGCGCAGCCGCCTGGCGCGTCATCGACTCCACGCGCCTCGTCTCCGTCACCGCCAACCTGGGCGACGTGAAGACGACCATCATCCATCCGGCGAGCACCACCCACGGCCGCATATCGCCCGAGGCGCGCGCGGCCGCTGGCATCAGCGAGGGACTGATCCGGCTTGCCGTCGGCCTGGAGGCGGTGGCCGATCTCAAGGCCGACCTGGAGCGAGGACTGGAGGCGAAATAGCCGAGTCAAAAACGCACGAGGCGAGGACCTCGGCGATCCACCTCGATATAGCCGCCGCGGCCGTACCAGTCGGGCAGCACCCAGCGCTCGCAGCGCTCGCCGTCGACTTCCAACGCGTGGCGTCCCGGCCGGTGGGTATGGCCGTGGATCAGGCGGCGCACGCCATGGCTGCGCATCGCCTGCCGCACCGCGTCGTCGTTCACGTCCATGATCTCGGCGCTTTTTCCCTGCACCACCCGGCGGCTCGTCTCGCGCATCTCGAGCACCGCCTTGCGCCGCTCGGCGAGCGGCTTCGCCAGAAAAGCGGCCTGGAACGCGGGGTCGCGTGCCCGCCGCCGCCACGCCTGGTATTCGACGTCGTCGGTGCACAGCGTGTCGCCGTGCACGAGCAGCGTTTTCACTCCCTGAACTTCATGGACTGAAGGATCTGGGAGCAGGCGTGCTCCGGTCGCGGCGCAGAAGCGCTTGCCGATCAGGAAGTCGCGGTTGCCGTGCATGAGGCACAGCTGCACGCCATGCTGCGTAAGGCCGGCAAGCAGGCCGGCAATCACGGCATGGAACGGCTCGCCGAGGTCGTCGTCGCCGACCCAGTACTCGAAGAAGTCGCCCAGGATGTAGAGCGCCTCGGTGGCGCGCGCTTTGCCCTCCAGGAACGCGATGAAGCGCTCGTTCGCCTCCGGCCGCTCCGCGGTGAGGTGCAGGTCGGAGATGAAGAGCGCTTGCACGCTCCTCCGCGCTACTTCTTCGTGGCGGCGACCAGCGTCGCGGACTCGATGACGATCGGCTGCCGCGGCACGTCGTTCGGCCCGGTGGGCGTCTTGGCGATCTTCGACACTACGTCCATACCCGACACGACCTTGCCGAATACGGCATAGCCGTTACCGTCGCCGCGCGGGTGACCCCAGTTGAGGAACGAGTTGTCGGCGACGTTGATGAAGAACTGCGAGGTGGCCGAGTTCGGGTCGGACGTGCGCGCCATCGCGACCCAGCCGATGTCGTTCTTCAGGCCGTTCTTCGATTCGATGGGGATGGGCTTGCGCGTCGGCTTCTGCTGCATGCTGGCCGTCATCCCGCCGCCCTGGACCATGAAGCCGTCGATCACGCGGTGGAACACCGTGCCGTTGTAGTGCCCGTCGCGCACGTATTGCAGGAAATTCTCGACCGTCTTGGGCGCCTTGTCCGGGTAGAGCTCGAGACGAATGGTGCCTGCGCTTGTGCGCAGGTCGACCTGCGGGTCGGCGGCGAGCGCGCCGGGGGCGGCGGCGGCCGCCGAGAGAATGAAAAGATGCTTGAGGTTCATCCAGATCCTTCGAAAATAATTCTCCAGTCGACGACGAATTCGCGCTCGCGAGCGTAGCGCAGCATGGCGACGCGGGAAACCTCGACCCTGATCCAGCGCTGGCGCGCCGGGCCAAGACTCGGCATTGTGCTAATATTTTCAAGGCCCTACGAACGCATCGGACCCTAGACCCATCCTGAAGATCTTCAACTCCCTGGGCCGGGCGAAGCAGGAATTCGTGCCCCTGCGCCCGGGCGAAGTGCGCATGTA
>DATADT010000005.1:0-12853 GCA_036258355.1 Burkholderiales bacterium | reverse complement strand
GTCTTCCAGGGCGCAATGTGATCCTCCACCGTTGAGATGAAGTATGCCGGCACCGTCACCTTGGAAAGGTCGATCGGCACGCCCGCAAGCTGGATGCCGCCCGAAACGCCCATCAGGTTCTTGATGTACATGTTGCGCAGGTAGAAGCTGTGCATGCGCGCCGGCATGCGGGTCGAGTCGGCGTTCCAGTAGAGCAGGTCGAACGGAAACGGGTCCTTGCCGAGCAAGTAGTTGTTCACCACGAACGACCACACGAGATCGTTCGCGCGCAGGAGGTTGAACGTCCCAGCCATCTCCGAGCCCTCGAGGTAGCCACGCTCGTTCATCTTGCGCTCGAGGTTCGCCACCTGCTCCTCATCGATGAACACGCCCAGCTCGCCCGGCTGCGAGAAGTCGAGCAGGCTTACGAAGAACGTCGCGCTCGCCACGCGCTTCTGCTGCTGTTTTGCATTCAGGTAAGCGAGGGTCGCGCCGAGGAGCGTCCCGCCGAGGCAATAGCCGATGACGTTCACTTCCTTCGCGCCGGTCCCCTTCTCGACCGCATCGAGCGCGGCGAGCGGCCCTTCCAGCATGTAGTCCTCGAAGCCTTTTTGCGCCAGGCGCGCGTCCGGGTTCACCCACGAGAGGACGAACACGGTATGCCCCTGCTGCACCGCCCACCGGATAAAGGAATTCTTCTCCCGCAGGTCGAGGATGTAGTACTTGTTGATCCAGGGCGGGATGATGACGAGGGGACGGCGGTACACCTGCTCGGTGAGCGGCGCGTACTGGATCAGCTGCATCAGATCTGTCTGGTACACCACCTTGCCGGGCGTAGTGGCGACGTTCTTGCCGAGCTGGAAAGCGGTCTCGTCGGTCATCGAGATGCGCAGCTGGCCGCCGCCTTTTTCGAGGTCGCCAAGCAGGTTCTTCAGCCCGCGCACCAGGTTCTGGCCGCCGCTTGACACGGTCTCGCGCAGCACCTGCGGGTTGGTCAGCAGGAAGTTCGAGGGCGCGAGCGCGTCGACGTACTGCCGGGTGAAGAACGCGATCTTCTTCTCCGATTCCGCCGGCAGCCCGTCGACCTTCGCCACCGCCTCGCGGATATGCCGCGAGCTGATGAGGTAGGACTGCTTGATCAAGTCGAAGAGGAAGTTCTTCGACCAGTCCTCGTCCTTGAAGCGCGAGTCGCCCTTGTCGGGCTCGGCCACCGGCGTCGGGTCCATGCCGAAGAGCTTCATCCAGCTCGACTGCAACAGCCGCATGTGGTCGAGCCAGACGTTCATCGAAAGCGTGGCGATCGCCGCCGGGTCGGCCGCCATGCGCGCATAGAGGTCCATGAAAGCCTTGGCGATGCCCATCTCGTCGCGCACCGCCGAGGACACGGTCTCGGCCTGCTTCTGCACGAAGTCGCCAAGGATCTTCGACGAGCGTTCGGCGACGTCGTGACACACCTTTGCGAGCTCTTCGCTTTCTAGGTTTTCGGGCGGTTTCATCGCCTCCTACTATCGGCTGGCTGCATATCTCATGATGCCATCTTTATCGAGGGTGCGTTTCGCACGGCCGGCATAGTACAGGTAGTGCAGATGGGCTATCGCCTCGCCCATTGCAAAGAATGTTTGATGCGCGTCAAGCGGCCGGCGAAAGAGCACGCCAAGCAGCTCGGCCGCGCTTTGGGGTTTCTGCAGGGATTGGACTAGCTCGTCGAGCCGCGATTCATGGTGCCTTCGCAGCTCCTCCACCCGGCGATGCGCGCCGCGGAAGGGCTTGCCGTGCGAAGGCAGCACGAGGACGTCCTTGGGCAGCTCGCGGTAGCGGGCAATGGAATCCAGGAACAGACGCAACGGATCGCCCTGGGGATCGATCGACCATACGCTCACGTTGGTCGAGATGGTCGAAAGCAGCATGTCTCCCGCGATCACCGTGTTGAGCTCTTTCGAGAACAGCGACAAGTGCTCGGGCGCGTGGCCGTGGCCGACGATCGCGCGCCAGCGGTGCTTCCCGATCGCGATCTCATCGTGTTCGATGATGCGGCGATACGAGTGCGGGAAGTCCGGCACGAGCTCCGCGTAGCGGTTGCGCGGGCCGCGCATGCGCGCCGCACGCTCCTCGTCGAGGCCGTTCTGGCGGAACACCGCGAGCACCGCGTCGGGCGTATACCCGGCGCTCGCAGTGCGCACGGCGTGCGCAGTCAGGTACTCGCCCTGCGTCGTCCAGAGTGGCGCCCCGTAGCGCTCGCAGAGCCACGCGGCATTGCCGGCGTGATCGGGGTGATAGTGCGTTAGCAGCACGCGCTTCACGTGCTTTTTCAAGAGGATCTTTTCCCACAGGGCCCGGGTCTCGGCGTTGCCGATTCCGGTATCGACCACGGTCCAGCCCGCATTTCCTCCTTCCTCGTCCTCGACCAGCCACAGATTGATGTGGTCGAGCTTGAACGGCAGCGGCATCGAGAGCCAGCGGATTCCCGGCGCGACTTCGATGGTCGTGCCCGGCGCGGGGACTTCGGGGAAGGGATAGGAAAGGTGAGAAATCGCGCGACGTGACATCAGCTAGAATCAAAATCGAAGTTACCATGGAAACGGAACGCGCCGAATTCTCCATCAGCGAGCTCGCGCGCGAGTTCGACATCACCCCGCGCGCGATCCGCTTCTACGAGGCCGAGGGCCTGCTCGCGCCGCGCCGCGAAGGCCAGCGCCGGATCTACTCGCCGCGCGACCGTACGCGGCTCAAACTCACCCTGCGCGGCAAGCGCCTGGGCCTGACGCTCTCCGAGATCCGCGATCTCATCGACATGTACGAGCCCGGGCGCGACGAGCGGGCGCAGCTCGAGCGCTTCCTCGCGGTGCTCGAGTCGCACAAGGCGAGCCTGCTGCAGCAGCGCGACGACATCGAGGCGCAGCTTTCCGAGATCCAGGCCTTCGAAAAAAAGGTGCGCAAGCAGCTGAAGCGCAGTTGACGTTAACGTAAACGTTAAGTACGCTGCCAGGGTCCATGAACGCGCCCGAACCCCCACTTTGCCGCCCGAGTGCGCGACAGCTTCAGCCGGCAGAAGGCGATGGCGCTCATCGGCGCCTCGCTCATGAGCGTCGAGCCCGGCGAAGTCGAGATCGCCCTCCCCTGGCGCGAAGACCTGACGCAGCAGAAGGGCTTCATCCACGGCGGCATTCTGGGCATGATCGCCGACACCGCGTGCGGCTACGCCGCGTTCTCCCTCATGCCCGCGGGCGGCTCGCTCGTGACCGTCGAGTACAAGATCAACATCCTCAAGCCCGGCCGCGGCTCGCTGGTCGCGAAGGCGAAAGTGATCCGCCCCGGCCGAACGCTTACCGTGGCGCGAGCCGAGGTGTACTCTGACGACGGAAGCCACGTCGCCACCATGCTCCAGACGCTGATGGCGCTTCCCGGCCGCCCGGACACGCCAGAATGAATCTCCTCAAGTTCGAGCATGGCGAAACCATCGACATGCTGCGCGAGTCGGTGCGTGACTTCACGGCCGGGGAAATCGCGCCGCGCGCCGCGCAAATCGACGAGACGAACGAATTCCCCGCCGACCTGTGGCGCAAGCTCGGCGCCCTCGGCCTTCTCGGCATCACGGTCGAGGAGGAGTACGGCGGCACAGCGATGGGTTATCTCGCGCATATCGTGGCGATGGAGGAGATCTCGCGCGGCTCGGCCTCGATCGGGCTTTCGTACGGCGCGCACTCGAACCTGTGCGTCAACCAGATCCGCGGCAACGGCAGCGAGGCGCAATAGCGCAAGTACCTGCCGAAGCTGGTCTCCGGCGAGCACGTCGGCGCGCTCGCCATGTCCGAGCCCGGCGCGGGCTCGGACGTCGTCGGAATGAAGCTCAGGGCGGAGCGCCGCGGAGAGCGTTACGTCCTGAACGGCAACAAGATGTGGATCACGAACGGGCCGGATGCCGACGTACTCGTGATCTACGCAAAGACCAGCGATCAGGGCATCACCGCGTTCCTCGTCGAGAAGGGCATGAAAGGCTTCTCCACCGCGCAGAAGCTCGACAAGCTCGGCATGCGGGGCTCCAACACGTGCGAGCTCGTGTTTCGGGACTGCGAAGTCCCAGCCGCCAACCTACTGGGCGAGGAAGGCAAGGGCGTGAAAGTGCTGATGTCGGGATTGGACTACGAGCGCGCGGTGCTCGCCGGCGGGCCGCTCGGCATCATGGCGGCCTGCCTGGACGTCGTCATCCCGTACGTGCACGACCGCAAGCAGTTCGGCCAGCCGATCGGCGAGTTCCAGCTCATGCAGGGCAAGCTCGCCGACATGTACACCACGTTCTCGGCCTGCCGCGCGTACGTCTACGCCGTAGGCCAGGCTCTGGATAGAAATGAAACCACCCGGAAGGACGCCGCCGGCGCGATCCTCTACGCCGCCGAGAAGGCGACCTGGATGGCGGGCCAGGCGATCCAGGCGCTCGGCGGCATGGGCTACATCAACGAGACCCCGACCGGCAGGCTGTGGCGCGACGCCAAGCTCTACGAGATCGGCGCCGGCACGTCCGAGATCCGCCGCTGGCTCATCGGGCGCGAGCTCTTCGCGGAAACCGAATGAGCGGGCTCATCGAAACCTACCGGGGCGTGATCTATCCGTGGCATTGCGACCACATGGGCCATATGAACGTCATGTGGTACGTGGGCAAGTTCGACGAGGCCACCTGGAACCTGTTCGCCGCCATGGGCGGCGAGATCTCTGCGATCTGCGTGCTGACCGGCGTCTCCATCGACGCCCAAACCCGAAAGTCGTGCTTGTTCCCCCAGGACCTGCTTGAGCGCGCTCAGGCCCTCGTTCGCGAGTACGCGGTCCCCTCATGAAGGAGAGTTCCATGCAAAGCGATCCGATCGTCATCGTTGGCCTCGCCCGCACCCCGATGGGCGGCTTCCAGGGCGAGCTCAAGGGCTTCGCCGCACCCGAGCTCGGCGCCGCGGCGATCCGCGCCGCGGTCGAGCGCGCGAAGATCCGGCCCGAGGAAGTGCAGGAAGTCATCATGGGCTGCGTGCTTCCGGCCGGCCAGGGCCAGGCGCCCGCGCGCCAGGCCGCGCTCGGCGCCGGCTTGCCGCTCGCCGTCGGCTGCACGACAGTGAACAAGATGTGCGGCTCGGGCATGAAGGCCGCCATGCTGGCCAACGATCTTCTTCTTTCTGGAACCAATGACGTGATGGTGGCGGGCGGCATGGAATCCATGACCAACGCGCCGTACCTGCTGCCTAAAGCCCGCGCGGGGCTGCGCATGGGCCACGGCCAGGTGCTCGACCACATGTTCTACGACGGCCTCGAGGACGCCTACGACAAGGGCCGCCTCATGGGCACGTTTGCGGAGGATTGTGCTGCGAAGTACCAGTTCTCCCGCACAGCGCAAGACGAATTTGCAATTCAATCCTTGAAGAGGGCCCAGCAGGCGAATCGGCAGGGCTGGTTCGCCTGGGAGATCACGCCCATGGCGATCAAGCTCGGCAAGGAAGAGAAGTTCGTCGAGATCGACGAGCAGCCGTTCAAGGCCAACCTGGAGAAGATCCCGACGCTCAAGCCTGCATTCCGCAAGGACGGCACGGTGACGGCGGCGAACTCGAGCTCGATCTCCGACGGCGCGGCGGCGCTCGTGATGATGCGCCGCTCGGCGGCCGAGAAGCGCGGCCTCACGCCGCTCGCCGTGGTCGTGGGTCATGCCACGCACGCGCAGGAGCCGGGCTGGTTCACCACCGCGCCCGTCGGCGCCATCAGGAAGCTCTTCGAGAAGACGGGCTGGACTGCAGGCCAGGTGGATCTTTACGAGATCAACGAGGCCTTCGCGGTGGTCGCCATGGCGGCGATGAAGGAGCACGGCCTGCCGCACGACAAGGTCAACGTGCACGGCGGCGCCTGCGCGCTCGGCCACCCGATCGGCGCCTCGGGCGCGCGCATCGTGGTGACGCTCATCGGCGCGCTGCGCAAGTACGGGCTCAAGCGCGGCGTGGCGAGCCTGTGCATCGGCGGCGGCGAGGCGACGGCCATGGCGGTCGAGCTGGTTTGAAAGCGCAGCTGCAGGCGCTGCTCGACCGCTCGCGTTTCCTGCGCGCTTACGGCTTTCGTTTGAAGAAAATCGGCACCGGAGGTTGCACGCTCGAGCTCCCGCACAAGGCCGACCTCGAGCGACCGGGCGGGATCATCAACGGCCCGGCGCTGATGGCGGCGGCGGATTGCGCGATGTGGCTCGCGATCAAGGCGCGCATCGGGGTCGAGAACGACGCGCTCACTTCGGAGCTGAACACCGCGTTTCTCGCGCCGGCGAAGGGCGAGCACGTGTACTGCACCGCGCGGATCCTGAAGATGGGGCGCCGGCGGATCTACGGCGTGGCCGAGTGCCACGGCAAGGCGGGCAATCTCTTCAGTCATCACACCATCACTTATGTCCGGCCCGGCTGAAGAGATCCGCGAGGCGGTGCGGCGCTTCGCGGCCGAGCGGCTCGCGCCGAACGCGGCGCGCTGGGACCGCGAAAAGACCTTCCCGAAGGAGGCGCTGAAGGGCCTCGCCGAGATGGGCCTCTATGGCGTCGCAATCCCCGAGGAATGGGGCGGCGCGGGACTCGACTACACCTCGCTCGCGGTGGCGTGCGAAGAGATCGCCGCGGGCGACTGCTCTACCGCAACCATAGTTTCGGTGAATAACCTGGTCGCCGGCATCCTTGCCGGGTATGGAAACAAGAAACAGAAGGAGGAGTTCCTCAAGCCACTTGCCCAAGGCAAGCTGCTGGCGGCATTCGCACTCACCGAGCCCCAGGTCGGCTCCGATGCTTCCGCTATCACCACGCGCGCGGAAAAGCAGGGCTCGCACTACGTCCTGAACGGTGTCAAGCAATTCATCACCTCCGGGAAAAACGCGGACGTAGCGGTTGTCTTTGCCGTAACCCAGAAACAGGCAGGAAAGCGCGGTATCAGCGCGTTCCTGGTGCCGACTTCCACGCCCGGCTACAAGGTCGCCCGCATCGAGGACAAGACCGGCCAGCGCGCCTCGGACACGGCCCAGATCGTTTTTGAGAACTGCAAAGTCCCTGCCGATCAGTTGCTGGCGCAAGAAGGCGTCGGCTACCGCATCGCGCTCGCCAACCTGGAGTCGGGCCGCATTAACGTCGCCGCGCAGGCGACCGGCGTCGCGCGCGCGGCGCTGGAGGCGGCGACCGCCTACGCGCGCGAGCGCAAGAGCATGGGCAAGCCGCTCATCGGGCACCAGGCGGTGAACTTCAGGCTCGCCGACATGGCCACCCAGGTCGAGGCCGCGCGCCAGCTCTACCTGCACGCGGCGCGCCTGCGCGACGAAGGCAAGCCCTGCCTCAAGGAAGCGTCCATGGCGAAGCTCTTCGCCTCCGAGATGGCGGAGAAAGTGTGCTCGGACGCGATCCAGATCCACGGCGGCTACGGCTACGTCTCCGACTTTCCCGTGGAGCGGTTCTGGCGCGACGTGCGCGTGACCAAGATCTACGAAGGCGCCAACGACATCCAGCGCCTCGTGATCGGCAGAGCCCTGGAGGAAGGATGAAGGCGCCGATCGACTTCTACTTCGACTTTTCGTCACCGTATGGCTACCTCGCCTCGCACAAGATTGAGGCGCTCGCGGCGAGATACGGCCGCGGCGTGACCTGGCGGCCGATGCTGCTCGGGGTAGCTTTCAAGGCGACGGGCAGCGGTCCGCTGCCCAGCATCCCGTTGAAGGGCGACTACGCGAAGCGCGACTTCCTGCGCTCGGCGCGCTTCCACGGCGTTCCGTTTCGGATGCCCGACCCGTTTCCCGTCTCAACCGTTGCGGCTTGCAGAGCCTTCTACGGATCCCCGGAAGAGAGGCGCGTACCCCTTGCCAAAGCGCTCTTCCGCGCCTACTTCGTCGATAACGTGAACATCGGCGAAGCGGACAACGTCCTGAAGGTAGCCGCCAGTGTGGGCTGCAAGCCCGACCTGAACGATCAGACGGTGAAAGACAAGACGCGCGCCGCGGTCGACGCGGCGCTCGCCAAGGGCGTGTTCGGCTCGCCCTACATCGTAGTCGACGGCGAACCCTTCTGGGGTGTAGACCGCTTTGAGCAGATCGAGCGCTGGTTGCGGGAGCCGTTTTGATCAGGAGCCAGCTCAAGCCGCGCTCAGAGGAGTTCCGCGAGAACGCCGCCCGCATGCGCGCGCTGGTGGAGGACCTGAAGCAGAAGGTCTCGGTCGTCACGCAGGGCGGAGACAAGGCGGCGCGCGACAAGCACACGGCGCGCGGCAAGATGCTGCCGCGCGAGCGCGTGGCCAAGCTCCTCGACCCGGGCTCGCCGTTCCTCGAGATCGGGCAACTCGCGGCGTGGGGCATGTACGGCGGCGACGTGCATTCGGCGTCGATCATCTGCGGCATCGGGCGGGTGAGCGGACGCGAAGGCGTGATCGTGGCGAACGACGCGACGATCAAGGGCGGCACTTACTATCCGATGACGGTCAAGAAGCACCTGCGCGCGCAGGAGATCGCGGCGCAGAACCGGCTGCCATGCATCTACCTCGTGGACTCGGGCGGCGGCTATCTGCCCGAGCAGGACAACGTGTTCCCGGACCGCGAGCACTTCGGCCGCATCTTCTACAACATCGCCAACTTGTCGGCAGCGCGTATCCCGCAGATCGCCTGCGTGATGGGCTCGAGCACCGCGGGCGGCGCCTACGTACCCGCGATGTGCGACGAATCGATCATCGTCAAGGGACAGGGCACGATCTTCCTCGGCGGCCCGCCGCTCGTGAAGGCGGCGATCGGCGAGGTCGTTACCCCCGAAGAGCTCGGCGGCGCGGAAGTGCACACGCGCGTCTCGGGCGTCGCCGACCACTATGCGCTGAACGACTCGCACGCCCTTTCGCTTGTCCGGCGAATCGTCAAGGGACTCAATTTCAGGAAGCAAGTCTCCCTTGAAGTGCGGGAACCGCGCGAGCCGCTCTACCCGGCGGAAGAGATGTACGGCGTCATTCCCGCAGACCCACGCAAGCCCTACGACGTGCGTGAGCTGATCGCCCGCATCGTCGACGGCTCGGAGCTCGATGAGTTCAAGCTCAACTACGGGACCACGCTGGTCACCGGCTTCGCCCACGTGCACGGCTACCCGGTCGGGATCCTGGCGAACAACGGGATCCTCTTCTCCGAATCCTCGCTCAAGGCGACGCATTTCATCGAGCTCGCCTGCCAGCGCGGCACGCCGCTGCTTTTTCTCCAGAACATCACCGGTTACATGGTGGGCAAGAAATACGAAGCGGGCGGGATCGCCAAGGACGGCGCCAAGATGGTCACCGCGGTCGCCACCGCCGGCGTGCCCAAGTTCACCTTGATTGTCGGCGGCTCTTTCGGCGCGGGCAATTACGGCATGTGCGGCCGCGCGTACTCGCCGCGCTTTCTCTGGATGTGGCCTAACGCCCGCATCTCCATCATGGGCGGCGAGCAGGCGGCTTCGGTTCTCGCGACCGTGAAGGGAGAATTCAAGAGTCGCGAGGATGAGGATGCCTTCAAGCAGCCGATCCGCGATCAGTACGAGCGGCAGGGTCACCCGTACTTCGCGAGCGCGCGGCTCTGGGACGACGGGGTGGTGGACCCGGCGGACACGCGGCGCCTGCTCGGCCTCGCCATCTCCGCTTCCCTCAACGCTCCGGTCGAAGACACGCGGTTCGGTGTCTTTCGGATGTGAAGCTAAAAGGCAGCATGTAGCCGTGAGCGAGCACCGCGCGACAGTGGAGTGGCAGCGCTCGGGCGAGTTCCGCCATGCGACGTACTCGCGCAACTACAAGATCTTCTTCGATGGAACTCCCGTAGTCGGGACCGCGGCGCCCGAGAACATCCCGAAGACCTCGGCGACCGGTCCGGGAGTCGACCCCGAGCAGGCGTTCGTCGCCTCGCTCTCCGCGTGCCACATGCTGTGGTTCCTCGCCCTTGCCGCGCAGAAGAAGTGGGTGGTGGAAAGCTACGTCGACGACGCGCTCGGCATCCTGGACAAGACCTGGATGTCCAAGGTCACGTTGCGGCCGACGGTGACTTTCTCAGGGAACAAACCGACCGAAGACGAGCACGCGGCGCTCCATCACCGCGCGCATGAGCGGTGCTTCATCGCAAATTCGGTCAAAACCGAGGTGATCGTAGAGCCATGCTTGAAGTAACGAAGCAGGGCGGCGTCGCGCGCGTCACGCTCAACCGTCCCGAGCTGCGCAATGCCTTTGATGACGAATTGATAAGGCAACTCCGCGGCGCTTTCGAAGACATCTCCCGCGATGGATCCATACGGGTGATGGTCCTCGGCGGGAACGGCCCGGCGTTTTGCGCGGGCGCCGATCTCAACTGGATGAAGCGCATGGCGGGCTACGACTACGAGGAGAACCTCGCCGACGCGACCGCGCTCGCCCAGATGCTCGCGGCGCTCGATCGCCTGCCGAAGCCGACCATTGCGCGGGTGCACGGGCCTGTGTTTGCGGGAGGAACGGGGCTCGTCGCGGCATGCGACATCGCGGTGGGCACGCCGGAAGCGAAGTTCTGCCTCTCGGAAGCGAAGCTCGGGCTCTCGCCCGCCACCATCAGCCCCTACGTCATCCGCGCGATGGGCGAGCGCACCGCACGGCGCTATTTCCTCACCGCAGAGGTCTTCGACGCCCAGGAGGCCTTGCGGATTGGCATGCTGTCGCAACTCGTGCCGACGGAGCGCCTGGACGGCGCCATTGATGAGCTCCTCAGGCACCTGCTCGCCGGTGGACCGGAAGCGCACGCCAAGATCAAGGCACTGATCCGCGCGGTGGCCGGCCGCTGCCCGGACGACGCGCTCGTCGCCGAGACCGCGCAGCGCATCGCCGAGATCCGCGGCTCGCCCGAAGGCAAGGAAGGCATCGCCGCCTTCCTCGAGAAGCGGAAGGCCTCCTGGTGTTCGCCAAAATCCTGATCGCGAACCGCGGCGAGATCGCGTGCCGGGTCAGTCGCACCGCGCGGCGGCTCGGCGTGGCCACGGTCGCGGTGTATTCAGACGCCGACCGCAACGCGCTTCACGTCCGGCTCGCCGACAGCGCGCGCCGCATCGACAACTACCTCGACATTGCCGCGGTGATCGCCGCCGCGCGCGAATCCGGAGCGCGGGCCATCCATCCTGGCTACGGCTTCCTGGCGGAGAACGCGGAATTCGCCGCCGCCTGCCGCGCCGCCGGCATCGTGTTCATCGGGCCTGCGCCTGAAGCGATCGCGGCGATGGGCGACAAGGCGGCCGCGAAGCGCGTGATGGAAAAGGCGGGCGTGCCGCTCGTGCCGGGTTACCACGGCGACCGGCAGGACGACGCGGTCCTCGAGAGGGAAGCGGCGCGCACCGGGTTTCCGGTGCTGATCAAGCCCTCGGCCGGCGGCGGCGGCAAGGGGATGAAAATCGTGCGTGACAAGGCGTCCTTCACTGCCGCGCTGCAGGCGTCCAAGCGCGAGGCAAAGTCGGCCTTTGGCGACGACCGGGTGCTGATCGAGCGGTATCTGGAGCGCCCGCGCCATATCGAGGTGCAGGTCTTCGGCGATACGCACGGCAACGTGGTGCATCTTTTCGAGCGCGACTGCTCGGTGCAGCGCCGGCACCAGAAGGTCGTCGAGGAGGCCCCGGCGCCGAACTTCCCGCGCAAGCAGGAGATCTGCGCCGCCGCCGTGGCCGCGGCGAAGGCGATCTCGTACACGGGGGCCGGCACGGTGGAGTTCATCGCCGAGCAGGACGGCCGTTTCTACTTCATGGAGATGAACACGCGCCTGCAGGTCGAGCATCCGGTCACCGAGATGATCACCGGCCTCGACCTCGTCGAATGGCAGCTGCGCGTCGCCGCGGGAGAGCCGCTGCCCCAGAAGGAGCCTTCCGTCCGGGGCCACGCGGTCGAGGCGCGCATCTACGCCGAGGATCCCGAGCGCGAGTTCCTGCCCGCGACTGGAAGGATCGTGCATCTGAATTTTCCCAAGGACACCTCCTCCATCCGCATCGACACCGGTATCGAAGCCGGCGCCGAGATCACGCCGTGGTACGACCCGATGATCGCCAAGCTCATCGTGCATGGCTCCAGCCGGGCCTCGGCGCTGCGGCGCCTGCAACAGGCGCTCGCCGACGTCGAAATCGCCGGCGTCATCACCAACGTAGGTTTCCTGCGCCGCCTCGCCGCGAGCCGGGCGTTCGCAGGGGCGGAGCTCGACACCGGCTTGATCGAGCGCAACAGGAAAGAATTACTCGAAGAAAAACCCGTCAGCATGGAGCTGCTCGCGGCCGCCGTCTTCGCCGAGCTTGCCGAGGAAGAGCGCGCGGCGCGCGAGCGCGCCGCGGGCTCCGGCGACCCCTACTCGCCGTGGCACGAGGTCGACGGCTGGCGCCTCAACGAGGACTCGCACCACGATTTCGCGTTCGTCGAGGAGGCGAAGACCCATTCGGTGCGGCTGCTCTTCCTCGGGAGCGGACTACGCATCATCGTCAATGGCCGCACGCGCGAGCTCTCCGGCGAGCGGTTGCCGGACGGCCGGCTCCTTGTTCGCCTCGACGCGCGTGCGTTCAAGGCGCGCGCGGTGCGCGACGGCGACGACTGGCACGTGTTCTGCGAGGGCGACTACCGGCGGCTATCGCTCAAGCAGGAGCTTGCCGGCGCGGGCGACGAAGCGAGTACCGGCTCGCTCGCCGCCCCCATGCCAGGGAAAGTCATCAAGGTGCTGACCGAGCCCGGCGCCAGGGTGACGCGCGGCCAGGCGCTCCTCATACTGGAGGCCATGAAAATGGAGCACACGATCACCGCGCCCGCCGACGGCGTGGTGAAGGAAATCCACTACGGCGCGGGCGAGCAGGTGCTCGAAGGCGCGGAGCTGATCACCCTTGCTTAAAGCCGCAAGAATCGTGGAAGTCGG
>DATADT010000004.1:0-4164 GCA_036258355.1 Burkholderiales bacterium | reverse complement strand
AACACGTAGAAGTCGACGTCGGCGACGACAGAGCCCGTAGGATTGCCGAGCACGCCGGTCACTTCGACGCTGCCAGCAGAACCGACCACCAGGTGCTGGGCAGTCCCGATCGAGGCGTTCGGCTCGATCTCGTATACCGCGGACGCCAGGCCGCTTGCCCCGCAAGCCGCCAGGAAGGCGGCGCCGATTACCGTTCTTCTGATAGCCCGTTTCGATTTCACACTGCCTCCTACGGTTAACAAGACGGCAATTACCCTACCGGCGCTCTTGCCGTGCACGCAGGACAAACTGGAGGCGGAGGCTGGACGCTGGCGAATTTGGTGGGCTACATAACAATGTTTCAATAATCGCAGCGCGAACAGGACGCAACGCTATCGGCTCTTGCGCGACTTGGCGTTACGCCATCGACCCGACACACAGTTAGCGCGTTGTCCCGTTTTTCCAGGAGGTGACTGTGAGCGTGTGCAAGAGTCGTCAGTCATCGTGAGCCATCGGGGTTTCCTTGTTGAGCGCACGCCAAAGCTCGGAGACATGACGGGCGAGGAGAACGTCCCGATGTCGAAACTGCCCGGAACTCAGACGACTGCAATCCCCACCACGCGCCCGGACGGGACGGTCTACTTCAAGCATGTCCCCCCGTTAGGCGAGCAAATATGCCACTGGACGCTGGCGTCGCTGTGGGTGCTCGCTCCGGTGCTGGCGGTCGCGGCGTTGTGGTTGTGACGGCGGGCTAGAAGTCCGCGCCGCCTTCCGCGGCGGCGGTTTTTTTCTGCATGCGGCGGTGCTGCCAGATCGAAAGCGCGATCGACGCGACCGCCATCCCAAGAAGCAGCGCCGAGATCGGCCGCGTCACGAAGAGCCACAGGTTTGAATCGGTCATCAGCGAGCGCACCAGGTTGATCTCGATCTGGTCGCCGAGGATCACGCCGAGGATGAAGGGCGCGAGCGGGAAGCCGAACTTGACCATGAGGTAGCCGAAGACTCCGCTCGCGAGGAGGACGTAAACCGTCGCCATGGAGTTGCCGAGCGCGTAGGCGCCCACCACACAGAGCACCAGCACCACCGGGAAGAGGATCGATTTCGGCACGATGACGATGTACAACACCCAGCGCACGCCCACGAAAAGCAGGATGAGCACCAGCGGATGCGCGATGATGTACGCGGCGAACATGCCGTAGGCGAGCTGCGCGTTCTGCGAGATGAAAAGCGGCCCTGACTGGATGCCGTGGATGGTGAGTGCGCCGAGCATGACCGCCGTCACCGCGTCGCCCGGGATGCCGAACGCCATGATGGTCACGAGCGACCCCGCGACATTTGCATTGTTCGAAGCTTCCGAGGCGATGATGCCCTCGGGAATGCCGCTGCCGAACTTCTCGGGGCGCGAGGAAAACTTCTTCGCCTGGTCGTAGGCGAGCATGTTGGCGGCGCTGCCGCCGATCGCGGGCAGCACCCCGATCACCAAGCCGATGAAAGTGGACCAGAGCAGGAGGAAGGGGCGCGTGAGCACTTCGCCGATGACTTTCAGCTGGTTCACCGCAAGGTTGATGGCCCCGTTCACCGCCGCGTGGGCTTTTTTCGAGAATTGCTCGACTTCGCCCATGATCTGGGCGAAGGCGAACACGCCGATCAGCACCGGCAGGAACGGGATCCCGCCCTCGAGCCATGGGATGCCGAGCGTGAGGCGTGGCTGGCCCATTACCGGATCGTTGCCGAGCACGGTGACGACGCAGCCGAGCGCGCCGGAGAGAAGCCCCTTGATGAGCGAGCTCTCGACGAGGCCGGCGACCATCGAGAGCGCCAGCACGAAAAGCGCGAAGTACTCCCACGGCCCGAAGCGCAGCGCGAGCTGCGCAAGCGGCCCGGTCGCCGCGACCAGCACCACCGCGCCGAGCAGGCCGCCGAAGATCGACGCCCAGATGCCGATCCAGAGCGCCCGTCCCGGCTCGCCCTTGCGCGCCATCGGGAAGCCGTCGAAGGTGGTGGCCACCGCGGAGGGCTTGCCGGGAATGCCGAGCAGGCAGGAGGTGATGAGACCGCCCGTCTCGCCGCCGACGTAGACGCCGATCATGCATGCAAGCCCCTGCAGCGGCTCGAGGCCGAAGGTGAACGGCAGCACCACGATCACGGTCATCGTGATCGTGATCCCGGGCAGCGCGCCGCCCACCACGCCGATCAGCGTTCCGACGAAAAGCGGCACCAGGTACTTCATCTGGAAGATGCTCGCCAGCCCGACGCCCAGTAGCTCGAACATCAGAAGTCCGTCCAGCGCCCGCGCGGCAGCAAGACCGTCAGGTAACGCTCGAAAACGTAATACACGACGACCGTGGTGATGAAGGCCACCAGCGCGACGCGCGCCCAGCTCTTGGCGCTCCGCGGCACGTCGAGGAGCGCGTTGGTAGCGGCGACGTAGAAGAGCGTGCTGATGCGAAAGCCGAGGTACGGCAGCGCGCCGACGTACAGCCCGAACACCGCGAACATCTCGACTACCAGGAGATAGTTGAGCGATTCTTTTGTGCTCGGCTTCTTTTCAGTGAGAAGATCAGAAACCACGAGCGCGAGCGCGAAGGCCGCGGTGACGGCCAGCACGATGCGCGGGTAATAGCCCGGCCCGATCGGGACGAGCGGGTTGTCCTTGAGGCCGAGGGTGAGCGCGAAAAGAAAAAGGCTCGCCGCGAGTACGGCGAGCCCTCCCCAGCCGTCTCTGGACAAGTTCAACGCGTCAAAGCGCCGTTATCGTTTATATAGACCCAAGTCTTTGGCGAGAGTGCGATTGAGCTCGTCGGTTTCCTTAAGCCACTTCGCATACTCGGCTCGGCCCAGGTAGCGTACATCGGTGCCCTGGAGCTGCATCGCCTTGGCGAACTCGGGCTCCTTCGTTGCTGCGGCGCACGCCGAGCCCAGCTTGGCGAGGATGTCGGCGGGCGTGCCCTTCGGCGCCATGATGCCGCGGTTCACGTCGTAGACGACGTTGACGCCGAGCTCCTTGAGCGTGGGCACGTTCGGCGTCTCGGGGTGGCGCTTCTCGGTCGCGGTGGCGAGGAACTTGAGCTGCCCGGCCTCGACCTTGCCCTTCTGCGTGAGGTTGGAGTCGGTGAGGTCGACGTGGCCGCCGAGGATCGCGTTCATGCGCGGCGCGAGGCCTTCGTAGGAGACGTACTTGAACTTGAGCCCGGTCGCCTTTTCGATCAGCGCGGGGAAGAAGTGGCTGGTCGAGGCGAGGGTCGCACCGACGGTAATCTGCCCCGGGCGCGCCTTGGCGTCGGCGGCGAGATCCTGCCAGCTCTTCCATGGCGTCTTCGGGCTCGCGGTGAGCACCGAGGGCGTCGACGAGATCAGGCAGATCGGCTCGAAATCGCTGTACTGTACGTCGGCCACACCGGCGTAGTACGTCGAGTGGATGTACTCGTGCACCGAGTAGAGCGTGTAGCCGTCCGGCGGCGCATCCTTCGCTTCCCGGGCGCCGCGCGTGCCGGACGCGCCACCGACGTTGGCGATCACCACGGTCTGTCCGATGTGCTTCTGGAGCAGCGGCGCGAACGGGCGGAAGATGTTGTCGGTGTCGCCGCCCGCCGCCCACGGCACGATCATCCGGATCGGCCGCTCGGGATATGCCGCCTGGGCCGCAGCCGATGCCAGCCCGAGCAGCGTCGCAACCAGAAGCTTTCTCATCGCGTCCTCCTCCAAAGGAGCCGCCATGATATGAAACTAGGTCCGCCGGCGGCAATCGAACTTTTTCGGATGGCTTTCGGCATCTCCGGCTGTCCCCGGACAGCGAAATCGCCCAGGCGGCGCTTTACCGAAGCGAGCTTATCCAGCGGCGGTCGATGCGGTCTTTCCACCACCAGACCCAGCGTCCCTGCACGCTCCACGCGCCGCGCTCGGCGATCGCGTAGCGCGCGCCGCAGGTGATGAGCGCGAGGGCTTTTTTCTGCGGCGAGTACGGCTCGAGCGCGGTGCCGGCGATCAGCCGGCGCAGGTTCCCGATCAGCGCTTCCCCGTGCCGAACGGCGTACACGCCCGACCTCGGATGCGGCGAGTCGGCGAGCGTTGCGCAATCGCCGAGCGCGAACACCTCGGGGTGCGAGAGGCTGCGCAGCGCGCGGTCGACGAGCACGAAGCCGCGCCCGTCGGTCATCAGTCCCGATTGGCGCAGCCACGGCAGAG
>DATADT010000003.1:0-6875 GCA_036258355.1 Burkholderiales bacterium | reverse complement strand
TCCGGCGAGAAGGCGATCGCGTCCTCGCCCGAGTCGGCAAGGACGTGGAATTCGTGCGAGCCCGTGCCGCCGATCGCGCCGGTATCGGCGGCCACCGCGCGAAAGCGCAAGCCGAGCCGGGTAAAGATACGGGTATAGGTGTCGTGCATGTTTCGGTACTCCCGCTCGAGGCCGGCGTAGTCCGCGTGGAAGGAGTATCCGTCCTTCATGATGAATTCGCGCGCACGCATGATGCCAAAGCGTGGCCGGCGCTCGTCGCGAAACTTCGTCTGCACCTGGTAAAAATTCACAGGAAGGCGCCGGTAGCTCTTGAGCTCGGCGCGGGCGAGCTCGGTGACCACCTCCTCCGAGGTCGGCTGGATCACGAACTCGCGCTCGTGGCGGTCGCGAAAGCGCAGCAGCTCCGGCCCGTAGGCCTGCCACCGCCCCGATTCCTGCCAGAGCTCTCCCGGCTGGACCACCGGCATGGCGAGCTCGAGCGCGCCGGCGCGGTTCATCTCCTCGCGGATGATCCCGGCAACCTTCTGCAGCACGCGCATGCCGAGCGGCAGCCAGGTATAGATCCCGGCCGCGACGCGGCGGATGATCCCCGCGCGCAGCATGAGCCGGTGGCTCACGACCTCCGCTTCGGCGGGGCTTTCCTTCTGCGTCGAGAGAAAAAACTTCGAGGTTTTCATCGCGCCCGCATCGGCGTTGTCCGCCGTAGCCGGCGACTCTTGCCGGCGTTGTCTTTAGCGGTGGGCTGTGGAAAAATCGTCCGAGATTCTAACTGAAGGCGGTGCGGTCCATGCTCGACAAGGAAGGCTACCGTCCGAACGTCGGCATCATCCTTGCCAACCAGAGGAACGAGGTCTTCTGGGGCAAGCGCGTGAACCAGCATGCCTGGCAGTTCCCGCAGGGCGGCGTCAAGCCCGGCGAGACTCCGCTGCAGGCGATGTACCGTGAACTCGAGGAGGAGATCGGGCTGGCGCGCGGCCACGTGCGCATTCTCGGCCGCACGCGCGAATGGCTGCGCTACGAGATGCCGGAGCGCTGGGCACGTCGGCAGCGTGAGGCGAAAGGCGCCGCCTACCGTGGGCAGAAGCAGATCTGGTTCCTTTTGCGCATGGTGGGGCGCGACTGCGACGTGAAGCTGCGCGCGAGCGGCCACCCGGAATTCGACGCCTGGCGTTGGCATGACTACTGGGTGCCCCTAGAGGCGGTGATCGACTTCAAGCGCGAGGTGTACCGTCAGGCGCTGACCGAGCTGCACCGCTACCTCCTGGCGGACCGTCGCGGGCGTGCGCAGAGATCACAGCCGGTAGCGGGATAGGAGGCACCTCGATGGATCGGGATTACGACGCGCTGCCCATTCGAGAGCTCGGCGCGGGCGCGGGCTTCCGGCGCCCGGCTCAGGCCCAGCCCGGTAAGGTCTCGCTCGAGTCGCCCGCGCTGGAAGTGATGACGGATCTTCGGCGTACTACGCCGGCGACGATCCGCCCGCAGGCGCCGCTCGCGGGCGCGAACGAGTTCATGATCACCCGCGGCGTGCGGCTGCTTCTTGTGGTGGACGACCGCGAGAACGTCATCGGCGTGATCACCGCGACCGACCTCCTCGGCGAGCGCGCCATGCGCGTCGCGACCGGGCGCGGCATGCGCCGCGACGAGCTCACCGTAGCCGACGTCATGATCCCCGCAGAGCAGGTGGAGGTCATCGCGCTCGAGAACGCGGCCGTCGCACGGGTCGGCCACGTGCTTGAGACGCTGCGCCGCGCCGGACGGCAGCATGCCCTTGTCGTGGACGCCGAGCACATGGTGTGCGGAATCTTCTCGCTGTCGCAGCTCGCGCGGCAGCTCGGCGTCTCCGTCGCGACCGGCGGCGAGGTGGCGCGCACCTTCTCCGAGATCGAGGCGGCCATCAGATAAAGGCGCTCAATCGCGGGAATCAGCTTTTCCGATTTGCTCTCCCCCCGCGGCGCGGCTATCTTGACCGGATGATTCACCGCGATTCTCTGCTGTCGCTCGAGGCCTACGCCAAGCAGCGCAGCCAGTTCCGCGCCAGGGTGATGGAGCACAAAAAGCGCCGTACCGTGCATCTGGGCGGCAATGTGACACTGCAGTTCGAGGACGAGCTCACGGTGCGCTACCAGGTGCAGGAGATGCTGCGCATCGAGCGCATCTTCGAGGAGGAGGGTATCCAGCACGAGCTTGACGCCTACAACCCGCTCGTTCCGGACGGCAGCAACTGGAAGGCGACGATGATGATCGAGTACCCCGATCCCCGCGAGCGCCGGCGGATGCTCGCCGCCTTGAGAGGCATCGAGCGGCGCGTCTGGGTGCAGGTCGGGGAATTGGAGCGCGTGTACGCCATCGCTGACGAGGACCTGGAGCGCGAGAACGACGAGAAAACCTCGTCGGTGCATTTCCTGCGCTTCGAGCTCGCTGCGGCGATGCGCGAGCGGCTGCGTGGCGGAGCCGCGGTCAGGATCGGCGTCGACCACCCGCAGTACCGCGCGGCCGTCGAGCTCGCGCCCGAGGTGCGCGCCGCGCTCGCCAGCGATCTTGCATGAAACGACTCGCCGCCGCGCTCTGCATGGTCGCGGCTGCCTGCGGCCAGCCCGAGGAAAAAAGCGACTGGGAGCGCGAGCACGAGAAGCGCATGCCGCCGTCGGAGAACGAGGTGTCGCTTCCCGCCTACCCTAAGGAGCGTGACCTGATCGAGTTCTCCGCCGGGCCGACGAGCGATTTCCGCTACTTCGTAGACAGCAATTCCATCAGCGTCGGATCCGACGGCATCGTTCGGTACACGCTGGTCGCGCGCAGCCCGGCCGGGGTGGAGAACGTGAGCTACGAGGGCATGCGTTGCACGACGGGTGAGCTGCGCGTCTACGCGCTCGGCCGGGAGCGCGCCTGGAGCGTGGCCCCGAGCGCATGGCGCTCCATGGAGCCAGGCAGCATGCAGGCCTGGCACAGGGTGCTCTATCGCGAGTACTTCTGCCGGTACCGCGAGCCCGTCGCCAGCCGCGAACAGGCGCTCTACGCCCTGCGCGGCGTTCGTCGCTAGAGCAGTACCAGATTGTCTCTATGGATGAGCTCGGGCTCGTCCACGTAGCCGAGGATCGTCTCGATCTCGCCCGAAGGCCGGCGAATGATCTGGCGCGCCTCGGCCGACGAGTAGTTGGCGAGTCCCCGCGCGATCTCGCGCCCGGCGGGATCCAGGCAGGCCACGACCTCGCCGCGCTGGAACTCGCCGGCGACCTCGGTAACGCCGATCGGCAGCAGGCTCTTGCCGTCGCGCGTCAACGCCTTCACGGCACCGGCATCGAGACGCACCCGGCCGCTGACGGCGAGGTGATCGGCGAGCCACTGCTTGCGCGCAGCGAGGGGTACGGTCTGCGCGGTGAGAAGGGTGCCGATGCGCTCGCCGCGGGCAAGCCGAACCAGCACGTCGGGCTCGGCGCCCGAGGCGATCACGGTGTTCGCACCGCTGCGCGCCGCGCGCCGCGCGGCCAGCACCTTGGTCAGCATGCCGCCCTTGCCGAGCGCGCTGCCGGTGCCGCCGGCCAGGCTCTCCAGCCGCGGATCCGTGGCGTCGGCCGCCTCGACGATCTTCGCATGCTGGTTCTTGCGTGGATCGGCATCGAACAACCCCGCCTGATCGGTCAGGATGATGAGGGCATCGGCCTCGATGAGGTTGGTGACGAGCGCCGCCAGCGTGTCATTGTCGCCGAGCTTGATCTCGTCGGTAACGACGGTGTCGTTCTCGTTGATCACCGGAATCACGTTCAGGCCGAGCAGCGTGCGCAGCGTCGAGCGTGCGTTGAGATACCTCTGCCGGTCCGCCATGTCGGCGTTGGTGAGCAGCACCTGGGCGCTGTGCAGGCCGTGGCTGCGGAAGCAGCTCTCGTAGCACTGTGCGAGGCCCATCTGGCCGACCGCCGCGGCGGCCTGCAGCTCGTGCATGGCGTGGGGGCGCCTCGACCAGCCCAGCCGCTGCAGGCCCTCGGCGATGGCACCGCTCGAGACCAGCACCGTTTTCTTCCCCAGCTTGTGGAGCTGCGCCACCTGCGCCGCCCAGTGGCCTATGGCGGCCGCATCGAGTCCGCGTCCCTCGTTCGTCACGAGCGACGAGCCGACCTTCACCACGAGCGTTTTCGCGTCCCGGATCATTTCGCAAGCCCTCGCGCGGCCGCCTTCACGACCGCGGCGCAACCCTCGCCGGTCAGGGCGGAGACTTTGAACCAGGGGCGCTTCCATCGCAAGCTGGCGAGCGCCCGCCGGATGACGGCATCCGGATCCTCGACCGCGTCGATCTTGTTGAACACCAGCCAGCGCGGCTTGCGCTCAAGCCCCTGGCCGTAGTTCTTCAGCTCGGCGGCGATCACCCGGATGTCGCGCGCCGGGTCGGGTTCCGTCACGTCGACGAGGTGCAGAAGCAGCCGTGTGCGCGCGAGGTGCCTTAGGAACTGGTGACCGAGGCCGGCACCTTCGGACGCGCCCTCGATCAGGCCCGGGATGTCGGCGAGCACGAAGCTCGTATCGCCGGAGCGCGCTACGCCGAGCGACGGATTGAGGGTGGTGAACGGATAGTCGGCGACCTTCGGGCGCGCGCTCGACACGGCGCGGATGAAGCTCGACTTGCCGGCGTTTGGCAGGCCGAGCAGGCCGACGTCGGCCAGCACGCGCAGCTCGAGCGTGAGGTCGCGGCTTTCGCCCCGCTCGCCGCGGGTGAATTGGCGCGGCGCGCGATTCACGCTCGACTTGAAGTGCACATTGCCGAGCCCTCCCTGGCCGCCGCGCGCGAGCAGCGCACGCGCGCCATCTTGCGCGAGGTCGGCGACCAGCGCGCCGTCGTCGGCGTCGCGGATCAGCGTGCCCACCGGCACGCGCAGCTCGAGGTCGCGGCCGGCGCGGCCGTCGCAGTCCGAGCCCATGCCGCGCACGCCATTCTCCGCGCGGTGGATGCGGGCGAAGCGGAAGTCGACGAGCGTGTTGATGTTGCGATCGGCGCGCGCCCACACGCTGCCGCCGCGGCCGCCGTCGCCACCGTTCGGGCCGCCGTAGCGGATGTACTTCTCGCGCCGGAACGTCGCCGCGCCGTCGCCGCCCTTGCCGGCGTGCACCTCGATCCTCGCTTCGTCGATGAACTTCATGTGCCGGAAACAAAAAGCCCGTGCCGGAAATAAAAAAGCCCTATCTCGCTGCGATAGGGCTTCCTATGGAGTCTGTACCGGCTATGCCGGAATCACGCTCACAGTATTCTTTTCGTCCTCGCCGCGCACCGCGTACTGCACCTGGCCGGTCGCGCGCGCGAACAGCGTGTGGTCGCGCCCTATGCCGACATTCGCGCCAGCGTGGACGCGCGTGCCGCGCTGGCGCACCAGGATCTGCCCGGCGTTGACACGCTCGCCGCCGTACACCTTGACTCCGAGGCGCTTCGCCTTGGAATCGCGTCCGTTACGCGAACTGCCGCCTGCCTTTTTGTGTGCCATCTTTCAACCTTGGATGTCGTCGATGCGGACGTCGGTGTAGTTCTGCCGATGCCCCTGGGTTTTCTGGTAGTGCTTGCGGCGGCGCAACTTGAAGATCTTCACTTTGTCGCCGCGTCCATGCGCCACCACGGTACCCGTGACCATGGCGCCGGCCACGAGCGGCGCGCCCACCTTGACTGCATCGCCCGCGCCGACGAGCAGCACCTCTTCAAACGCCACCGGCGCGCCGACGTCCGCGGCGAGCGTTTCGACGCGCACCTGCTTGCCCGATTCGACGCGATACTGCTTGCCGCCCGACCTGATCACCGCGTACATGGATGGATTTGTCTTGCTTCTGGAAAGACCTGGAATTATAAGGTAATCATGACTTTGCTGTCCACGCTGGGGCCGGTGGCGGAGGATCTGGCCCGGGTCGACGCGCTCATTCGCCGGCGCCTCGACTCCGATGTCTCGCTGGTGCGGCAGGTCGCCGAGTATCTCGTCGCCGCGGGCGGCAAGCGGCTTCGGCCGGCGCTGCTGCTCCTCGCCTGCGGCGCCGTCGGAAGTCGCTCCGAGGCGCGCCTGCCGCTCGCGGCCGTGATCGAGTTCATCCACACCGCCACGCTGCTGCACGATGACGTCGTCGATGCTTCCGAGTTGCGCCGCGGCCGCACGACCGCCAACGCCGCATTCGGCAACGCCGCCGCGGTGCTGGTCGGCGACTTCCTCTATTCGCGCGCCTTCCAGATGATGGTCGAGCTGGACGACATGCGCGTGATGCAGGTGCTCGCCGAGGCGACCAACACGATCGCCGCAGGCGAGGTGATGCAGCTCATGGGCAGCCACGACCCGGACGTCGACGAGGCGCGCTACCTCGAGGTGATCCGCCGCAAGACCGCGAAGCTGTTCGAGGCCGCCGCTCGCCTCGCGGCGGTACTTTCGAGAAACGAAAATCTCGAACAACGGCTTGCCGAGTACGGCCGGCATGTCGGCACGGCGTTCCAGCTGGTCGACGACGTGCTTGACTACAGCGGCGACATCGGCAAGAGCCTGGGCGACGACCTGGCCGAGGGCAAGCCCACCCTGCCGCTCATCTACACCATGCGCTGCGGCAGCACCGAGCAGGCCGCGCTCGTGCGCAAGGCGATCGCCGAAGGCGGGCGCGAGGATTTCAGCCGGGTGCTGCAGGCGATTCATGCCTGCGGCGCGCTCGACTACGCGCGCGCCGCGGCCGAGCGCGAGGCCGAGACCGCGAGGCGCGCGATCGCCGACCTTCCCGCGTCTCAGTACAAGGCGTCTTTGTTAGAATTGGCGTCCTTCGCGGTGAGCCGCTCACCTACCAAAGTCGGGGCGTAGCTCAGCCTGGTAGAGTACTGCGTTCGGGACGCAGGTGTCGCTGGTTCAAATCCAGTCGCCCCGACCAAA
>DATADT010000002.1:0-5036 GCA_036258355.1 Burkholderiales bacterium | reverse complement strand
CACCGTCCGCGGGCCGCGCTCGTAGTAGTCGCGCGCGGCGACCCGGCGGATCTTGCCGCTCGAGGTCTTCGGCACGGTGTGCGGCGGTGCGAGCACGATGTCGTCCACCGGCAAGCCGATCAGGCTGACCGCGAGGTCATTGATCTTTCGCTTCACCTCTTCCTGCGTCGAGGCGTCCGCCTGGCGCGTCTCGGCGAGCACCACGATGCGCTCGGTGCTGTTCGCCGGGTCCAGCGTGCCGAACACCGCGACGCAGCCGCGCCGCACGCCGGGGATGTCGCCGACCGCCTCCTCGAGCTCGTAGGGGCTGATGTTGCGGCCGCCGCGGATGATGATGTCCTTCTCGCGCCCGGTGAGGTAGAGCATTCCCTGGTCGAGGTAGGCGCGGTCCCCTGTGTTCAGCCAGTCGCCGTCGAACAGCGTGCGCGTGGCTTCGGGGTTGCGGTAGTAGCCGCTGGTCGCCGACGGCCCGCGGAACTGCAGCGCGCCCTCGGAGCGGTCGGGCAGCTCGAGCCCCGCGGCATCGACGACGCGCATCTCGTGGTCCGGGATCGCGCGGCCGCAGGCGACGACCTTGAGCGGCGCCGGATCGCCCTCGCGTGCAGCCACCGCCTCGCCGGTGCGCGAGAACTGCTCGCGGTCGAGCGTATCCATCTGCCATGGCGTCCCCAGCGGCGTGAACGCAAGCCCGACCGAGCACTCGGCGAGGCCGTACACCGGAGACATGGCGTCTTTGCGGAATCCCCAGCGGGAGAACTTCTCGGTGAATCCGATCATCGTCTCCGGGCTCACCGGCTCGGCGCCGTTGAATGCGAAGCGCCACGACGAGAGATCGAGCCCCTCGAGCTCGTGCTCGGGGATGCGGCGCAGGCAGAGCTCGTAGGCAAAGTTCGGCCCCCCGGAAATCGTGCCGCGGTGGCGATGGATCGCGCGCAGCCACTGGCTCGGCCGGGCGAGGAAGGCGAGCGGCGACATCAGCACCACCGGAAAGCCCCAGTACATGGTGGCGAAGCAGCCGCCGATGAGCCCCATGTCGTGGTAAAGCGGCAGCCAGCTCACGAACACGTCGCCCGCTGTCACCCGCACCGCCGTGCCCATGGAGCGCACGTTGGCGAGCAGGTTGGCGTGGGTGAGCACCACGCCTTTCGGCTGCCCGGTGCTGCCGGAGGTGTACTGCAGGAAGCCGGTTTGGCCGGCTGTCGACTTCACCGGGATGAACGAAGGATCGGCGGAGAAGTCCGCCGGCACCATCACCGCGCGCAACGACTCGACCTGCGCGCGCAGCAGCCACGCTATCGGCTTCGCTTGCGGGATGGTCACCATGAGCGAGGCGCCGCAGCTTTTCAGGATGCCGACGTGCCGCGTGAGATGATCCTCGATGGTCGTGAGCCGCGCCGGCGGATAGAGCGGCACCGGGATGCCGCCCGCGAGCAGCGTGCCGTAGAACGTGAAGAGGTACTCGTTCGAGGTGGGCAGCATGATCGCCACCGTCTGCCCCGGCATCAGGCCGGCCGCGGCCAGGCCGGAGGCGAAGCCAAGCGCGCC
This sequence comes from Burkholderiales bacterium, assembly GCA_036258355.1. Classification (GTDB taxonomy): domain Bacteria; phylum Pseudomonadota; class Gammaproteobacteria; order Burkholderiales; family SG8-39; genus SCGC-AG-212-J23. The sequence continues at coordinate 3,491 of DATADT010000002.1, read as the reverse complement.
TTGCCACAGAGCCCGGTACGTGATCGGCGTCTGCGCCTCGCCTTCGTAGAGCAGCACGGAAAGCCGCTCGGGCTGGCGCTCGACGTGGTACTCGAGCACTTCGATGAGCGTCTGCACGCGCTCGGGCGGGCGCACGCCCTCCGCCTGCGCGAGGCTCGCCACCGTGCGATCCGCGGCCTGCGGCGCCTGGCCGCGCGCGGCGAGCACGAAGCGCAGCAGATCCCTCGGTGTCTCGCTCGAGGCGAGCCCCTGCTCCGGCAGGCTGACTCCGAACTCGCGTTCGAGGCGCAGCACGAGCTCGACGCGCGCCAGGCTGTCGAGGCCGATCTCGCGCTCGAGCGAGCTGTCGAGCGTGATGTAGGTATCGAGGTTGGGCCGCGCCTCGCGCGCCACCGCGGCGACGATCGACAGTACCCGGTTGGGATCGATGGCGTCGGACATGCGCGAGCCGAGTGTACACTCGGCCGCGGGTGAACTTTCTCGAACGCCTGGACGGCGAGGCGCGCAGCCTTCTGCTCGCGGTCGCGCGCCCGATCGGCCATTCGCAGGGCGAGCGCCTCTTGCGCTACGGAGACGCGTCTCGCGGCGCCTACATCGTCAAGGAAGGCGCGGTCGAGGCCACCGTGCTTCTGCCCGGCGGCGAGAAGCTCCTCGTCGCCACGCTGGGAGCGGGCAGCGTGTTCGGCGAGACCGCGCTCATCGAGCGCGGCACCTGCACCGCCACCGTCACCGCGCGCGGCAAGCTCGAAGGCTGGTTCATCGGGCGCGACGACTTCCGCGCCCTCGTCGCGCAGCGCGCGCCCGCCGCGCTGCGCGTCCAGCATGCCGTTACACAAGAAATCTCGAGGAAGCTGCGCGCGCTGAACGCCAAGGTCATGGAAATCCCCGCTCCGGAAGACAAGCCGAAGTCCGGGCCGGAGCCCGATCTCGATCCGCTCGCAGCCGTGGAACGCCTGAGCGAGGCGCCCTTTGATGTCAAGCCCTTCCTGCCGCACCTCGCGGTGTTCGAGGGCTTCGACCCGGGCGAGATTACCGGGCTCGTTTCGGTTTCTTCCCTCCTCGAATTACCGCGCGGCCACGCTGTCTTCTTTCGCGGTCATCCTTCGACGGCCTGTTTCATCGTGGTACGCGGCGCGGTCGAGATCCGCGCCCGGCACGACGGGCGCGAGCGGCGCATGGCGGTCCTCGGCCCCGGCCAGCTCCTCGGCTACATGAGCGCGCTCGAGCGCGGCACGCACGGCTCCGACGCCATCGTGCGCGAGCAGGCGCTGCTCCTCGAGATCCTGCGCGAGGCGTTCGAGCAGATCTATTTCGGCGCGACCCCCACATCGGCGAGGCTCCATCGCGCGATACAGAAATGCCTTCTTTACTCGCTCGGCCAGACCAACCGGCATCTCACGCGGCTCATCAGCCTGGCGCGGCTGCGAGGCGCGGCGAAGGAAGGCGACGAGCTCGAAAAAGCCTACGGCGGGCAGATCGTCAGCGGAGATCCCGCAGCGTAATCGCCGGCCGGCCGGCGGCGATCGCGGCGTGAAGCATGCAGTACTCCGGGACTTCCATCCACGCCGCGGTATCGCGGGTCAGCGGCTCGGACGCGATCAATACCGAGTTGGCGTTCTCCGAGCCGCCGGTCATTTTCCATTCGCCGTCGTGCAGGCCGTAGTCACGGCCGGCGGTGTACCAAAGCGACAGATAGCTCAGGTCCACCTCGTGCAGGCACGAGGCGCCGTCGGTCGGATAGCAGCCGTAGTCGAAGCAGTAACGCACCGCGGCAAGCTGGGTGCCGTCGGCGATGAAGAGGTTGAGCGCTGAGCTGATTGCGATGCCGAGCTTCGCGCGCGCGTCGCGCATGATGTCGAGCATGCGCTCGAGCGCCGCGGCGAGCTCATCGACGTGCGGGCGGCAGTGCGGATCGGAGAGTTGCGAGACGAGCAGCGCGTAGACCCACTCGCTGTCGGTGGTGCCGTGGATCTGAGAAAGAAACTGCGGCTTGATGAACGGCGAGAGCAAAGGCTTCATCTGCGCGAATCGCGCGAGCTCGCCGTTATGAGCGAGCACCAGCGGAACGTCGCGAAACTGGAACGGGTGGCAGTTCTGCAACGAGATCTCGACCTCGGCCTCGTAGGGGACGCCGCGCACGTGGGCGAGCAGGCAGCCGGCACGGATTTTCTCGGCGAGGCTCTTGAGATTGCGGTCGAAGACCGGGAGGTCCTGCGAGCAGTAGGAGTAGGCGCGCCCGGGATTGTGGCTCGCCGGATCCCAGGCGCGCAGCCCGAAGCCCGCCAGGTTCAGCATGTTCAGCATCTTCGGCATGTAGGTTTGCCGCACCAGCGCAGAATCGGGCTGGTAAAGGAAGTGGTCGAGCGGCACGGGCTCGCCGAGATAGAGCAGCGCGCGGCACATGGCGCGAGAGCTTAGCCCAGCGCCTTGCGCATCGCGAGCACCGCGCTATCGGGGCTCGCGAGCACCGGGCACTTTACGACGCTGGCGACCGCGTCGCGCGCGCGCGCGGTGGAGAACTGCGCGAGCATCACGGCGTCGCAATGGCCGAGCTTCGGCGCCACCGCGGCAAGAAGCGCGTCGTGCTGCGCGCCGGCGCCGGCCTGGAGCGCGGTAAGCGCCTGCGGCACGCAGGCGCTCTCGAGCTCGACGTGCGGCGCAAGCACCTCGAGCTCGCGCGCCATCGAATTGACGCTCGCCGGAAAGGTCGCGAGCAGGCCCAGGCGCGAGCCCCGGGCGATCGCCTCGGCGAACATCGCCTCGTTCGGTTTGAGCACCGGCATGCGCACCCGCTGCTTGACCGCGTCGATGGCTTCGCCGAACGCGGAACAGGTGTATAGAATCCCCGAGGCGCCGGCGCTGATAGCGTAGTTCGCGAGCGCCGAGATGCGCGCCGAGAGCTCCACGGTCAGCGCGCCGGCCCGATCGCGATCGACCGACAGCGCATCGTCGAGCAGGTTGATGCGCTCGGCCTCGGGCCAGTGGCGCCGGAACGCATCCTCTACCGGCTGCATCGCGAGGCGAACGGCGTGGATCAGCGCGATCCGCATGCGAAGGAGTATAGGTGAAGCTTCTTGTTCTTCCCGGCGACGGCATCGGCCCGGAGATCACCGCGGCGCTATGAAGGTGTTCGCGCACCTTCTCGACCATCCTCGCTGGCCGCTGCTCGTGTATGCGCAGGCATCCAGCGATCCGACGCCGGAGTTTTTCGAAGAGCTCTTTATCCGCAACCGCTGGCCGGCAGCGTGGCGCAACGGCGTCTTTCCGTTTCATCACTTCCACAGCAACAGCCACGAGGTGCTCGGCGTCTACGAAGGCGAAGTCACGGTGCAGTTCGGCGGCGATGCGGGAGTGGCGCTGACCGCAAAGCCGGGCGACGTGATCATCCTGCCGGCGGGAACGCGTCACAAGAAGCTCTCTTCGCGCGGCGCGCTCGGCATCGTAGGCGCGTATCCCGAAGGCAGCGACCCGGACACCTGCCGGGGATCTTC
>DATADT010000001.1:0-1708 GCA_036258355.1 Burkholderiales bacterium | reverse complement strand
GCCGCGCCGATCCAGCCGGGCAGCCGCGTGCGCGCGGTGCCGCATGCGTGACTGGCTGCCCTTCGAGTGGATCGCCGCGAGCCGCTTCCTGCGCGAAGGCCGGCTGCAGACGGTCTCCATCATGGTCGGGGTGTCGATCGGCGTCGGCGTGATCATCTTCATGTCGGCCGCGCTCGCCGGGCAGCAGGCGAACATCGTGAAGCGCGTGCTCTCCTCGCAGCCGCACATCGTGCTCCTGCCGCCGCAGGAAGCGGCGCGGCCGCTGCGAGGCGACGCCGCCGAGGCCGCGATCGTGCAGAAGCCGCTGCAGCGCATGCGCTCGATCGACCAGTGGCAGAAGATCATCGAAGAGCTGCGCGCGCTGCCCCCGGTGGCCGCGGTCTCGCCGCTCGCCTCCGGGTCGGCGCTCGCCGTGCGCGGCGAGGCGTCGCGCTCGGTGAACCTGCAGGGGATCGAGCCCGACAGCTACTTCCGCATCGTGCCGCTGCCCGAGAAAGTGGTTGCCGGCACGCCGCGTCTGGGCGCGCTCGACATCGTGATCGGCACCGACCTCGGAAGCGACCTCGGCGTCTCGGTCGGCGACAAGCTTAACGTGCGCGTCGCCTCGGGGCTGGGCGCCACCCTGACGGTGTCGGGCCTGGTCGACCTCGGCAGCAAGTTCGTCAACCAGCGTACCGCGTTCGTCACGCTGCAGACCGCGCAGGCGCTGCTCGGGCTCCCCGGCGGGGTGTCGGCGATCGACGTCACGGTGCACGACATCTACGCCGCCGAAGACATCGCGCAGCAGATCCGCGCCTCCACCGGGGTCGACGCCGACAGCTGGATCAAGACCAACGCGCAGCTCTTCCTCGCGATCAACGCGCAGATCATCGCCAACACCACGATCCGCTTCTTCGTCGGCCTGGCGGTGGCGTTCGGCATCGCCGCGGTGCTGATCGTCTCGGTGGTGCAGAAGTCGAAGGAGATCGGGATCCTGCGGGCTATGGGCGCCTCGCGCGGCCAGATCCTGCGCGTGTTCCTGCTGCAGGGCGCGGCGCTCGGGGCTCTCGGCTCGCTCGCCGGCTGCGCGCTCGGCGCCCTCGCGATCGTGCTCTGGGGCGAGCTCGTGAGGAACCCGGACGGCACGCCGCTCTTTCCGCTCGACCTCGACCCGAAGCTCTTCCTGGCGGCCACGTTGCTCGCCACGCTGACCGGTCTGGTCGCGGCGTTCGTGCCGGCGTTGCGCGGTTCCCGAATGGATCCTGTGGTGGCGATCCGTGGCTGAACCTGTCCTCAGGCTGGAAGCGATTCGGAAGAGCTATAACCCCGGCACGCCGACCGAGGTCGAGGTGCTGCACGGCATCGACCTCGCGCTCGGCGAGCACGAGTTCTGCGCGCTGATGGGACCTTCGGGGTCGGGCAAGAGCACGCTGCTCAACATCATGGGGCTGCTCGACCACCCGACGAGGGGGCGGCTGTTCCTCGACGGGCGCGAAGCGACCGGGCTGGACGACCGCGCGCTCACGCGGCTGCGCGGCCACAGCATCGGCTTCGTGTTCCAGTACCACCACCTAATTCCCGCGTTCACCGCGCACGAGAACGTGCTCATGCCGCTGCTCATCGACCGCGGCCGGCCCGACGCCGGGATGCGCGCGCGCGCCGACGAGCTTCTCGAGAGTGTCGGGCTCGCGCGCTGGCGCGACAACCCGGCGAACAAGCTCTCGGGCGG